>DAOVEU010000050.1:0-8613 GCA_030668805.1 Desulfobacterales bacterium | reverse complement strand
GTCCAGGCTCCGCGACGGCACGGCCAAATGGCATACCTTTGAGGAAGTTTTTGGCGACTGATGAAAGCAGAATTTGAAAAGGCATTCTTGAAAGGCCTCAGGAAACATGCCAGCATAAAGAAGCAGATTGAACAGAAAGTTGGCCAGATTATGGGGCACCCGGTTCAACTTGGTGAACCTCTAAAGGGCAACTTGCGAGGATTTTACTCCTGCCCGGTCAAGCGTAACTTCATCATAATCTACTTGTATTGTGCCGCATGCCGAAAAAAGGGAGACGCTGAGTTTGTTGCCTGTTCCGATTGTTCCACAACATCTGACGAAACTATTAAGTTTGTACTGTTGGGACCCCATGATGAAGTGTACAGCATTAAATAAACGTCTCGGAATTTCTACAAGCTATTGATATCATAGCACTTTATGAGCTTGGCCGTGGTCCCGAGACAGGAATGATGGAATGATGGAATATTGGAATGATGTAGAAGATAAAAAGACCAAAATCCTCTTAAACCCATTATTCCACCATTCCATTATTCCAGCATTCCAATTGTGAGCGTAGCGAACCAGTTCTTCCTAAGGAGATGTATGGTTATGCAGAGGCATCTTATTATCATTCTCGCGGTCACAGCGCTTCTTGTAAGCGGTTGCGCGGCCCCCAGGATAAAACTATTTCCCGACGCCACAGACCCGCTTCGGGAGTTCACCCTCCAAGGCACGGAAAAGGGCAAGGTCCTGATCATCCCCATAAGAGGGATCATCTCGGACGCTCCGAGCAAGGGGTTCCCTCGTGCCAAGCCGAGCATGGTCCAGGAGATCGTCTCACAGCTCAGGCTGGCTGAAAAAGACCAGGAAGTCAGGGCGGTTCTCTTGAAGATCGACTCGGCCGGCGGCTCCACCACTGCAAGCGACCTCCTCTATCACGAAATCATGGCCTTCAAGAAGCGGACGGGGGCCAAGGTGGTCGTTGCCATGATGGACGTGGCAGCTTCGGGCGGCTATTACGTCTCCCTTTCGGCTGATTTCATCCTGGCCCACCCTACCACGGTCACGGGCTCCATAGGCGTCATCTTCATGCAGCCCAAGGTGACCGGCCTTATGGGAAAAATCGGCCTGAACATGGAGGTGAGCAAGTTTGGCAAAAACAAGGACATGGGCTCTCCCTTCCGCCAGACCACCGAAGAGGAGCAAAGAATTCTCCAGGGTCTGACCGACGAGCTGGGCGGAAGATTCGTAAGCCTCGTGGGCAAACACCGCAAACTCGATCAAAAGGTTTTGGCCGACATCTCCACCGCCCGCGTTTACCTCGCCAAGGATGCCCTGCGACTGGGGCTTGTGGATAAAATCGGATACTTAAGCGACGCTCTCTCGCAGGCCAAAAAGCTAGCTGGATTACCAGAAGACACCAAAGTTGTGGTCTACCGCCGCACCGAATACCCGGACGACAACCTCTACAACACCTCCACCACTCAGTACAGCGGCAGGGGATTGTCCCTCATCGATTTGGGCCTGCTGGACTCGATAACCTTTCTGCGCACAGGTTTCTACTATCTCTGGTCGCCCGCCGCAGGCCGTGACTAAGCCGGCCTTTGGCCAAGGTGAGGCTTGTCAACACAGACGTCCCTCCAGGAATGTGCCGCTCATTAGAGCGCGAACCCGACCTCTGCAAACGTAACCAATCTTTGTGTAGCCCTTTTTGACGGGCCGACTCTAAGAGAACGGCTAGACATGCTGGTTCTTCCGCTTGGGCCTGGGCGGCGAAAAAGGGAAGGGAAAATGGAGCAGCAAAAAAAAGAGGGAGATATGGGCCTTCTGAGCCGTCCATATCTCCCCTGCATGCCTTTCAATGAATAAAAGGAGCTTCTAACTCGATCACACTACGGTTTCGATATTGTTGAGCACATCGACATGGGTGACCTTGTCAGAGGTATAGATGTAAGAAAAACCTCTCTGGAGCCTGGAGTAGAAACTGGCCCTCTCCCCTCCAC
Source organism: Desulfobacterales bacterium (assembly GCA_030668805.1). Lineage (GTDB taxonomy): Bacteria > Desulfobacterota > Desulfobacteria > Desulfobacterales. The sequence continues at coordinate 6,631 of DAOVEU010000050.1, read as the reverse complement.
AGACAGAATATGTACGTTATTCCCCGTACACAAATACCGTCAATTTAGCATAAACTCCCAAAATGCTTTTACAGTGGTAATCAACATGGTGGACTTTTGTTATTCCACCATTCTTCATCGCAGCATCAATACTCGCGTCACCAGTTGCTACCCACCCCAATATTGAAACAGCTTCAGAAGTTCCCACTTTAGAGTACCCAGTATTACTAGTAGCATGATGAGGCCCTTTGACGTCACTATATAAACCTCCAGTCGCTGGCGTCATGACCATCGCGCATCCTGTTAGCATAAATGCAGCAATCAAAAGTAGCGCTAAACAACTTTTGGAATTCTTAAACATACACATCTCCTTTCATTTCTTCGGCAGCAAAACTCAAAGGGACCCTCACAATTTGGATGGTCCTGAGATAATGCCGAATGTGTGGTTCGCCAACGTGCCGTTGGTTGTCGCCGCACAGACTTGAGACACCAAGCCTTCTTGACCTTCAAAAACAATAAAGCCAAGACCGTAACCGGTATTTTTTTGATCGGCGAAACCTGCTCTCACAAAGACCACAAACCTTTAAATATATCTCCTCCTTTCTAAAAAGTATGAATTTTAAAAGCCTACCCCTATCCACAATTTGACCCTCTATAATATTGGATCTGTAAAGTCAAGATAAAAGGTTGATAAAACCGCCTTTTTATTGAAGCGCAAAAAAAATCGTTACGCATTTTGGAGCATGGGAGAGAATCTGAAACGTAGGGGCGGGCTTCATGCCCGCCCGCATGGATGCATGGATCGGCTTTTTCGGGCGGGGATAAACCCCGCCCCTACGAAAGGAACAAACAGCACGAGGTGTTGAATGCACAACTATTTATGTCGTCATGTATAGAAACCATCGGATTGGCCCATTCAAGGGGCCAACCTCATACCACCGGTTCTACCAGCGGTTGCTGATTTGGAAGGTCCCAATCTCAGGAGTTTTTCAGGAGTCACAGGTGCCAACAAAAGGTACGGCAAATGACTTTGGGTAACAGCTCGATGGAATGATCGACTCAGAAATTCACAAATCCTTTGATGACGAGATAAATCTGGTATCGTTCGTCAAGCCCATCATCGTCGTCTTTTGGCCGGTCTGGCGCGTAAGCAAACCCCAAACCTGGTGCTATGTGCATGAAACGGAGAAGCTTAAAGGAGAAATTGATCTCACACCCCATTGAATCGAGCCAACCACGGTCATCGCCTTCACCCTCATCATCCCACGTCCTTCCCCTTTCATAAAAAACCTCTGCAAAAAGCTGTTTGGCGAAAAAAGGCTCGGATCCTGAACCCTTAGATATATCCACGATGGGAAAGCGGTAAGCGCAGGAGCCTTTGGCTACGCGCTCACCGGTTTGAAAGTTCTCTTCATAGCCCCTGAGTGTAATTGATCGTGGCATACCCAGAGATGTCGACGATATGGGGCTGCCAAAGCCGCCAAGTCCAAAGAGTCCCTGGGCTGTCCGATCTGCGTGTCCAAATCCATAAGTACCCGAGAGTTTAAGCACATGATTTTTCAGCCAGGGATTGGAAATGTACTCATGCCACTCTCCCAGGCTACGAGTTCGCGAGAGTTCCCCACCCAAGCCGGGATCTGTTTTCTCTGTAGTCGCAGCTATGAAGCGACCGTTTTCCACAGAACTGCTCCGCTTGAACGCGGTCCCATCAAAATAGCTCAGACGCGCCCAGATTGCGCCTTCGTTTTCCTCACTCAGGTTTTTGGTTGTGATTGTTCTTCCCTCATACTCGTCCCCACTTTCTTCTATGAAATCTCGCTCCGTAAACTGATAACCAACCTGCAAAGAAACGGAACGATCCCGCTTGATAAGGGGAATATCGACTGCAGCGCCAAACGATCTGACCTCCTCGGCATAGTCGTGAGTCGAGCCGTCTGGTTCCCTCAAGAGATCGGGATAGATCTCCTGATCTTGACTGGCATACAGGTGAAACGCTGGGTATAGTCCTTGGTATGTATACTCAATACTGCCGAGTGGAGTCTCATATTCGGATTCAGCGCCTGCCAGGAGCCGAAGATTCTGGTAACCTGTGGGATCGGAAAAGAGGGCTCCTATCCCACCCTCCACACCATCGCGACTGGCAGTCAGCCATGGGCCCCAGTAGTCAAACTCGATATTCTTGAAGGAGGAGTAAGCTTGTAGCTCAGTATCCATCTCCGATATCGTTCTTTTGGTTGCAGACTCTTTCTTTTCTCGCTCCCTGCCTTTCCAGGCGGTGCGGATGAAAGGGATTTTCTTGCCAGCCAGCCTTTGTGGGTCATAGGGAATGAGCGTAAGGTAGTACCCCCTGCTATCATACGCGACCGCTGCGATCTCCTTGCCGTCGGGTGCAAAGTCGGATGAAAATACTCCGCCGATCACATGTGTCAGTGGGGTCGGCACAGCTCTGCTGTCAGCCGGAATTTCGTACAGGTTATAGACACCGTTCTCATCACTGCTGAAGACAATACTTTCCCCGGCCGGATGCCAGGAGGGAAAAAAGAGTTGGTGCTCGCTTTTGTAGAGAACGCGACTGGCTCCTTCCCTCAGGTCAAAGACAAGGAGGGGAAAACCATCTTCGTCTCCCCGGATATAGGCTATGCGGTTGCCATTCGGTGAATACCGCGGACAACTAAAGCTTTGCTGCAAAAGGGCGCAAGCCAACACCCTTTCTTCATCTTGATCCCCTGCCCTGTCAAGGGGGACTTCCACAAGATAACTCTTGCTGGCACGCATACTCACGGCAACCATGTTCTTGCCGTCCGGAGAGATATCTACAGCCCGGTATCGCCCTGAGTCTGTAACCAACGTGTCTGTCTGCGTCTCGGTGTCAAAACGCCTGACTTCATACCAGTAATTATTTTTCTGCTGCACCTCAAGGGCGGTATAGTATAGATAGCGGCTATCCAGGGGGGCGCTCAGGTTTCCAAAAGCCGCGGTCGTACGAGCGTGGGCTATCTTATACGTCTTCTTTTCCTCACAATCATAGACGTAGAGACTGTCTCGTGCTTCTTCTTCCTGTGCGCTAAAATAAATCTTGTTTCTCACAAAAACAGGCTGAAACACGATCATCTCTTGGTCCGTGAGTCTGGGGACCTTTGTCGGTGCCAGTCTTGTGAGTTCTTCTATGTTTCGTTTCTGGATTTCTTTTTCGTGGCAAAGCATGTCCCAAGCAAGCCCCTTAAATCTCTTGCCTGTTGACTTGACAGAACGACTGTCAAAATTAAACATAAAAGTCTGGGCGATGCTTTGCGTGAGTTCGCCCACTGGTTCTTTTGCCGACGATCTCTCGTATATATATTGTATGAGCTTCATGCCATATAGGTAAGCGCCAAGCCCATATGGCCAGTACGGAATGTCCAGGTCCCAACAGGAGTAAGGAAGCAGCCTCCCTTCCTGCACAGCAGAGCGAAAGATCATGTCCGGTATTGAAGCGTTGCCTCGCCCGGGAGGGGCAAATTCGGTTTCCGCCCAGATAGCGATCCCCTCTAGATACCAGGTTGGCGCCAATACCACAGGGGAGGCAGAAAAGTAGAACAGAAGCACTGAAAGAGGGTCGTCATTGACGGGTAGCATCTTGCCAAAGATACCGGAAAGGACCCGATTGTATCCGTACCGCATGTCCATGCTCAGGACATGTGTCAGCTCATGGTATACGGTTCTTCGCAGGTAGTTGCCCGGCTGAAAGATGCTGGAACCGGGCTCCGCGCCGGCCGCATATATGGCCATCCGGTTGTGGGGCATGGTAGTCGCCCAGCCGTTATGGGTATCAAATGCGTCAAGAAAGAGGACCTCGATTTTTTCTTGCGGATACCATTCAAAAATAGCTGTAAGTGTCTGATACGCCTCTTCGCATTGTTCGGCGAGATACGGAACGGCAGATCGCAGCGACTCCTGAAATATGATATGAAAATGCTCGGTCGTTGTTTCCTCTAATTTCTCGGTCGTTGGTACAAATCCTGCTTGATAATAGGCATGGCAATGATTCGATACTATGATTAGTATTGCGATAACCATTAACCTCAGCATCATACGTTCTGCACCTTAGCAAAGCCCCTAACTTCAAAGTAGATATCGTCGTATGGGCTTCCTGGACCGCTGTGTGGATCATGCGGAGAAATACTTCTTTCGTCAACTAAAAACTGCTGACCGCATCAAACAATGCCTTGCTTTGGATGCTATTATCGCAGAGTCTTTGGCATGCTCCGTAATACCAATCATGCCCTGTCACAAATAGCCTCAATACATGTGCTTCGTATGTATATCCCTGCACTCCAATCATAGAAAGCTCTGGTATTCTTTCCTCCAATAAGCTACAAAAACCCATATTATTCAAGTGCCATGTATATTGCAACGGCCACGTTGCTTTTATATATGCTCAGACAAATGATTTCAAGTTTCTGAATATGGATGCTTTTGTAAGATGTTAGATTTACGCAAAAATCACGTGGTCCCTAAATCCCCAATCCCTCCGGGGCCGCTTCCAGCCCGTAGGCATTGCAGGCCGGAGGGTAGGCCCTTACAGGCCGCAATCCGCAATACTATGGCTGTGTTGCTTCTGACTGCCCTGATAGTACTGACGTCGGCTGGGAGGGCAGAGGCTGGCAGGGCCGCACCCAAAGTGGTGATACTCGAATTCCACGGCATGAAACAAGGCATTCTTGACGAAAACCTGGAGGGGCTACCTCGCTTTCAGGAACTGATAAAGGGACCTAATAACAAGCAAGCATATGTCTATCTTCCCCAGGTATTGACCACCATTCCGGCCGCATCCCAGCCAGCCGTGACCTCCATGTATACAGGGGTCTATCCCCAGCGCACAGGAGTCGTTTCCACTATCTGGTTTGACCGCAGCACAATGAAGGTGCGCACACTCATCTCGTACTCACAGCAACGAATCAACCACATCCTTGCGGCGAATGGAGTCAAAACCCTTTTTGACTACGTTGGTGAGGCGGGTAAACACTCCTTGACCGCCATGCTCATGCTCACAAATGGGGCAGACTGGTCGGTGAAATCCGGCGCTTTTTTTTGGGGTAACGCCTCTGTTCTGGGCTTTTTCCGCAACAAGCGCTTGTTCCCTGACCCTCGCTACGTGGATAACAGAACTATCAGTGGTTTTCTTACCGGCCGCGTCACTGCTTACAGGAAAAGCCTTGCGGGTATCCGCAAATATCACCACCTTGTCCCGGACGTGATGGCAGTGCAATTGCTGGGGATAGACCTGTTTTCCCACTTTCCGCCTCGGAATCTGGAAAAACGGGAAGCGTCCATGGATGCGATCCAGGCACACTATGCCCGGTCGGTTCTGGACCCGCTGGTCGGCAGGGTAATACGTGATCTAAAAAAGGCTGGCTGTTACGAAGATACCATCTTTGTGCTGGTCTCGGAGCACGGTTTTACGCGAATCGAAAAGCACATTACCGACAACACCCTCGACCGCAGCCTGCGCGGGCATTTCAAGCTGCCCGGGTGGAAAACAAGCAACCGCGGGGCCGAGGCAGTGATCATGCCTGGGGCATGTACCAAGGAGATCTACCTGAAAAACCGGCGATCGAGACGTTGGATGGACCCGCCTCGATTGTTCGCTGACGTCAAGCCGGCTGTAGACCTGCTCCTCGCCAACCCGGATGTTCAGACCTGCATGAACACGCTTGTAATCCGCCAGTATCCGGGTGAGAGGTACGAGGCGGTAGCGGAGCATGACCAGTGGTGGGTTTTCGACTGGCGAGCCTATCAGGCCAGCCCCGGAGACGACTTTGCGTTTTTCCGTGCCCTGCGTCCTTTAGGTGCACTGGCCGGGCGTTTTGAACTGGGGGAATACCTGGTACGGGGGCTGAGGCGGCAGTACTCAAGAGAGACAGCGCCTGATATCAAGCTCATAAACAGAAAGGGTTATTATTTTGAACGCGATTTCGACAAGTATGGCCACCACGGCAGTTACTACCCGGATGACTGCCTCGTATCCTTCTGGGTGGCCGGCCCCGGCCTGGCTCGGATCATCCCCGGTCGCCATACCCTTGATCGTACTGCTTCAACCCTGGATCTGGTTTCCATGGTGACCTACCTCCTGGATGTGCCTGAGCCCGGTGGGCTTGACGGAGCAAACCCTCTGGCGGGTCTGCCTGGCAAGCCTCCGGTCAAAAGGGCGGCCCCATAAGCGCTAAGTTATTTTTTGCGCCGGAAGGACTGTGGAAGGTTTACTGAAAAAGATGAACATCGAACATCGAACATCGAACATCGAACGTCCAACATCGAATGATGAATAAAAAAACCAATGTTGAACAGCGAATGGTGATTGAGGAAAAAGATGACGAAGCAAAGGTATGATTTGGAAGAAAGGCTGCTCGAGTATTCGGTGCGAATCATAAAGATCGTTGAACAGCTACCAAATACCAGAGCAGGTAACCATGTTGCGGGCTAATTGTTAAGATCGGGAACTTCGCCTTATCCAAACCATGGTGAAGCCCAGGCAGCGGAGTACCCAAAGGACTTTATCCATAAGCTTCGTATCTCATTAAAGGAACTTAGGGAGACCCAGAGATGGTTAAAACTCATTCAGCGTGTACCATTAATTAAAAAACCTGAACTACTAAATGATATTTTAGAGGAA
>DAOVEU010000298.1:0-3589 GCA_030668805.1 Desulfobacterales bacterium | reverse complement strand
CCATTATTCCCTGGCCCAGACCGGGTTTCTTTTTCGGGGGCATTGTCCGACTTCTGTCGCGCCAGGGCGGGCCATCATTCCAGATCAATGGCACAAAAACTGCCGCTGAAAGATAAATGATTACGACGAGTTGTAGAAATTTCGAGACGTTGAATTAGCAGGTTATCACAGATCATAGTAACTTCTCAAAAAGTCCGGGTAGATGTTGCGTCTTGTCACCCAAACCCTTTCCGGCAACACGGTTGCCTCGATCCATATAACCTCAATTTGGAGCGAGGCAACCGTGTTGCCGGAACAACGGAGGGCAACAAATACCCCAAGTTTTTGAGAAGTTACAGATCATACGTGTAATTCAAGGGGCGGAGGTGTGTCTGCGCCCTGTGCTGGCAGAAATATCACATTAGACAAAGAAAACTTGATGGAATTTCCTTTTTTTGAGTCCGCCATGGGCGGACGTTACATAAAATCGCGAAGCGATTTTATAACTTGTTCAACGAGGAATAAAACATGACTAGCTCAGATGAGACTAAAGTTCCTTGTGTCGCCGTCGTCGGTTCTGGTTACTGGGGCAAGAACCTCATCCGCAATTTTCACCAACTGGGGGCCTTGAGATTCATTTGTGACAAGAATGAAGTCCTCCTGGACCAGTTCAAAGAACAATACCCTGATATGGAGACGTGCCCGGCTCTGAGTGATGTCTTGACGCGACAAGACATCCAGGGCCTAATCATTGCCACTCCTGCTGAAACCCATTTTACTCTTGCCCGCGAGGCCCTTCTTGCTGGGAAACACGTTTTCGTGGAAAAACCGCTTGCACTGACCGAGGAAGATGGTCAGCAACTGGTTGAACTGGCAGAGCAGAACCAACTGACTCTTATGGTGGGGCACATCCTTCACTATCACCCGGCGGTGATCAAGCTCAAAGAACTCATTGAGTCTGGAGAGTTAGGGAAAATGCAGTACCTCTATTCCAACCGCCTCAATATTGGCAAGATCAGGGCTGAGGAAAATATCCTCTGGAGTTTTGCACCACATGACATCTCTGTAATATTGATGCTTCTGGGAGAAATGCCTGAAACCGTTTATGCCACGGGCGGCAGCTACCTGCAGCATCAGATTCCGGATACCACCCTGACGGCCCTCGATTTCCCCAGCGGCGTCAAAGCGCACATTTTTGTATCCTGGCTTCACCCCTTCAAGGAACAGAAGTTGGTGGTAGTCGGCGACAAGAAAATGGCCGTCTTTGATGATGTGAGCGAGGAAAAACTCCTCCTGTATTCCCATAAGATCCGGTGGCTCCAGCGCATTCCTGTCGCCGCAAAGGCAGAAGCGCAGGTGGTCTCAGTTCATATGGAAGAACCCCTCAGGGCAGAATGCCAGCATTTTTTGGAGTGCATTGCGAAGGGACAGAGTCCAAAGACCGACGGCCGAGAGGGGCTCCGCGTTTTGCAGGTGCTCCAAGCATTCCAGGAGTCCCTGGATAGAAATGGTGCTACCATTACACTGGTTGAAGGCTCAAAGCTCAAAGCTGAAAGAAAGGTCCAAAAACCTATCAGCTTCTTTGTCCATGAATCTGCATACGTTGATGATGGGGTAGAGATCGGTGCGGGGACCAATATCTGGCATTTTTCCCACATCCTTTCCGGTTCGCTTATCGGGGAAAAGTGCAACATTGGGCAGAACGTGGTAATTGGTCCAGACGTGACCATAGGGAATGGGTGCAAGATTCAGAACAATGTGAGTGTCTACAAGGGTGTTACCCTTGAGGACGGAGTCTTCTGTGGGCCGTCCATGGTTTTTACCAATGTTTACAATCCTCGTGCAGAGATCCGCAAAATGGATGAGGTACGGCCCACTTTTGTCGGGAAGGGTACTACCATCGGGGCCAATGCCACTATTGTTTGCGGTACGACCCTTGGACAGTACAGCTTCATCGGTGCCGGAGCGGTGGTGACAAAGAATGTTCCTGACTACGCTCTGGTGGTAGGCAATCCTGCAAAGCAGATCTGCTGGGTATGTGAATGTGGCGAGAGGCTTCCAGATGATCTGGAGTGCCTTTCATGCGGCAAGAGATTTCAGGAAAAGGCGGAGGGCACAGGGCTTGCAGTCATTCAACATAGTGAGCAACGCTCTGAGGCCTCTTCTTGAGGAGCTGGCTAACTCTGCAGCCGGGTCCACACAAATATCGATTGAAGAGAGAGGATTTGACAAAAAACAATTTTATGCCATATGTTTTTAAATAGGTTCCGGCTCTGGATAGTTGTGCAGACAATATCCGTCGCAAACAATCGAAGCTGTCCGTGATACCGGGATCAGGCAGGGAGTTCAGATATGCCCCTTTCTTCTGGACCGGCTCGCTTTCCCCAAGGCCAGATCTTTGGGGGAAGCGAGTCGTCAAAGCGGCTATTTGAGTGTGCTTCTTTGCCAGACCTCGTCAAAGTACCTTTCGACCAGATCAAAAAAGAAAAATACCACTATGATCAAAAATATTCTGATTGCTTTTGTTGTTTGCATGGTTTTTTCATTGTTCTTGTATCCTCATCATCAAGCACATTCCCAGGGATGGTCGGATTTTACAATCAGGTCCTTGCCTGACTCTTCCTTTGCATTGGTGGAAATTGACAAAAATGGGAAGAAGGTTAGGCACTTTCCAATTCGTGACATAAATGGCCATATTGATATCGACCAGTTGATTTGTTGTCTGGGTACCTTTGCCGATGAAACCTGGGTGGACCCTAATCATAAGGAGACCGCCAGAAGGCACCTCGAGGAGCATTACTATCGTTTCAAGCTTAAACAGCCTAAAGAGGAGATGAAGGAGCCTGTCAATATTAATAAGACCAGCCTTAAAGAGCTGATCCGCCTGCCGAATATTGGTCCGGTTATGGCAGTAAGAATATACGAGTACAGAGAAAGACACGGGCCTTTTCATGACATTGAAGACATCAAAAAAGTTGAAGGGATAGGACCTGCTATCTTTGCCGGCATCCGATACTATATCAGAGTCCGATAATCCGAACTTGGTTCTACTTCGTTTTGCAATTGGCCTGCCCTGCCCGCCCTGGTGCTGGTGCTTACGATTAGGCTATCAAGCTGGCAAATTAGGTCTGGCCAGGGGCGCTTCCGCTTGTTATGAGCTACCAAGCCACTAATTCCGGTCTGGGCCAGGGAATGACTGTATCGGGGTGAAAACATATTTTCTGATGTGATGAAATGATTATGTATATGCACCAGAGTTGAATGTTGAAGCCACCAAAAATTGGGCTGCAATTACTTCACTGGTATGACAATAACGAGGAAATAAGATATAAGTTAATTAGTTAAGAACGTCCCCCATTTCCGTCAATAAGTTAATAAGCAACCAACGTTCCCAGGCTGCACTAACAGAAAGATAGGATGTCCCCAAAATTCACTAAAAAATGCAGGAGGATAAGATGAAGATTCGCCGTACAGAAGAAATATGGAAAGAGGGTAATATGTATGTTTCATATTGTCCTGAATTGGATATTGCCTCCTGCGGCGAGGATGTTCATCAGGCAAAGAAAAACCTCATGGAGGCGATACTCATCAATATTGAAGAGACAAAAAA
>DAOVEU010000408.1:0-2627 GCA_030668805.1 Desulfobacterales bacterium | reverse complement strand
CCCAGGCCTTCTCGAATTTTTTCCGTATCTCCGGATCATCGACCTTTTGGTAACCGGGAAACACATTCGGCAGGGCCCCCATATCGCAGGCCCCCTGAACGTTATTCTGACCTCTCAGGGGGTTGACGCCTGTTGAAGGTTTACCGATATTGCCCGTGAGGAGTGCCAGATTGGCCACGGCTTTCACATTATCGGTGCCGTGGGAGTGCTGGGTAATCCCCATGGCATAGAGGATGGTTGCCGGTGAAATGGAGGCGTACAGTCTGGCAGCTTCGGAAATCTTCCTGGCACTGACACCGGTGACTTCCTCGGCCTGGGAGAGATCCCATGCCATGACCGTGGCCTCAAATGCTTCAAAGCCCTCGCACCGCTCTTTTATGAACGAGGCGTCCAGAAGTTTCTCTTCAATAATGACCCTGGCCATTCCATTCAACAGGGCCACATCGGTTCCGGGATGATGCCTGAGCCAGATATCGGCTATTTGGCAGAGCGCTGTTTCACGCGGATCGGCCACTATGAGCTTTGCACCGTTTCGTACTGCCCTGCTAACGTGTCTGCCTATGATGGGATGGGCGGCTGTTGTATTGCTCCCTATGACAAAAATGCAGGCGGCCTTTCCGATTTCAGAAATGGTGTTTGTCATGGCGCCGCTACCCAGGGTGGCAGCCAGACCGGCTACCGTGGGCGAGTGTCAGAGGCGCGCACAGTGGTCGATATTGTTGGTCTCCATGACCGACCTGACAAACTTCTGAAAGAGATAGTTCTCCTCGTTCGTGCATTTGGCAGAAGAAATGGCGGCAAACTGGTCTCCTTTGTAATGGACCAGGGTGCTGGCCACATACTTGATCGCTTGGTCCCAGTTGACCTCGACAAACTTCCCTTCCCGCTTGACAAGCGGCGCTGCTAAGGGTTTGCCAGGACGGCTTGTTTCATCGATGCCATGTGCGATCCGCTCAAGGGGATCATATGCCCGCACAAGCGGGGAAGACAGCCGATCAGGGCTGTGAATAAATTTATAACCAAAACGCCCTCGAACACAAAGTTCTCCCTGGTTTACAGGGTTTTCACAATCACCTCTGGCCTTAACAACAGTGTTTCCACGTACACCCAGATAGAGCCCGCAGCCCACACCGCAGTAAGCGCAGGTCGTCTTTACCTCCCGGGTTGGATATTCCATTTTCTTGGGTATCAAGGCCGCTACCGGACAACGTTCAACGCATTCCCCGCAAGACACGCAAACCGATTCCTTTAAAGGCTTATCACCAAAGGTGCTCACCTTAAGCTCATAACCCCGATATCCCATATCAATGGCATTAACACCTACGATTTCGCGGCAGGTCCGAACGCATATGCCGCACTGGATGCACTTGTTGGGATTGAAATCAAAAAAGGGATTGCTCGTATCAATGGGGAGGTCTTTGGCCACATGATTCAGGCGATTGAATCGTTTCTCGTCAAAGCCAATCCGGTTGACCAGTTCCTGGAGGCGGCATGTGCCGCTCTTCGGGCATAGGAGACAGTTAAAGTCATGGTCGCTAAGGATGAGTTCAAGGGTCACACGGCGAACCCGCTCGATCTCCGCGTCATCCGTAGTGACCGCCATTCCCTCCTGAACCGGGGTGCGGCAGGCCGGATGAAGCTTTTTCTTGTTTTCAATCTTAACAAGGCATATCCGGCATGTCCCCTCTGAGGTGAGCCCAGGGCAATAACACAATGTGGGAATGTAGATCCCCGCACTTTGGGCTGCTTCCAGGATGGTAGCGCCTTCCGGGGCCTTTACGTCCAGGCCGTTTATGGTTAGGGAAATGTTATTTGTCATTAGTCACTGGGTATCTGAATTACAGGGTTAAAACGTTCTCTCGCCCGCTCCTTGCAGTCACTCGAGCCCACAGAGAACACCGAGATGGTTTTCCTTGGCCTGATTTTCTGAGAGGAAAAATCAGGCCAAACAATCAGCCCCTACCGGGGCATTTGTGACACGAGCTTTGGTATCGTGGGCAACATCACGAAGATCCTACGCGATAGCGTGGCAGTCTAAGCTGAATTGCCCTCTCAGCAATTCAGCTTATAGAACTCTGAGCCTCTGTGGGCTCTGTGAGAGACGAAAGCTACCGCTGCAATCACTCACCTGACTGATCAGTGATCTTCCCTGAAACGCATTCCACGGCGTTAAACCTGGGAGGACACACCTCCATGCAGGTGCCACACTTGATGCACTTGCTCTGATCGATTTCATGGACCTGCCATTTTGCTCCAATAATAGCATCAACCGGACAGGCCTTTAGACACAACATGCATGCTTTGCACTTGTATTCCTTGATACGGTAAAAAATCAGAGACCTGCACACGAGGGCCCGACAGCGCTTCTGGTGGATGTGTTCCTCATATTCCTCTCGAAAGTACCTGATCGTGGAAATCACCGGATTCGGAACGGTTTGTCCCAGGCCGCATATGGAGCCTGCTTTGACGGCCTCGGCCAACTCCAGCAGGATCTCGATATCATCGGGCCTGCCATCTCCTCTGGTAATGTCCTGGAGTATCTCAAACATCTGCCTTGTACCTAACTTGCACAATGTGCACTGGCCGCAAGACTCATTCTGGGCAAAATCGAGAAAATAGCGGGCCAT
>DAOVEU010000103.1:0-6564 GCA_030668805.1 Desulfobacterales bacterium | reverse complement strand
TGATGGAATAGTGGAACAATGGAATGTTGGGGATGAAAAGCCGAAAAGAAACATTTCTTAATTGTTTTCATTCCTCTTGACCCAATATTCCAGTATTCCAACATTCCATTATTCCAATTGTGAGCGAAGCGAATTAAGTTCTTTATCGATTCGGGAGGCGTGATCCCTGCTGCCTGCGATTTCCTCAAACTCATCGATAAACAGGACCGCTTCGTCGAGATTGCGGGCCTTTTCCATCAACCTTTTTAGGTTCGCCCCGAGACGATCTTCTCCATCCGCCACCAAGTTACTGGGGCTAACCTCAACATACCACCACTGAAGTATACCTGCGATTGCCCTGACAAAATGCGTCTTTCCCGTACCCGGGGGACCGAAAAAGATGATGGTCCGTGGCGGAATGACTGCATGTTTACGCGCGAGTTCTATCTCTGTTAGCGGAAGTATTATTCTCTTATTCACGATTTGTTTAGGAGGCTGGGATTCAGAGATGGTTTCCCACACCGATTGGTCGACCATCTGGGCTCCCAGCTCCTTGAGAAGCTGAATCCTTTCTGCATCGTGAAGATCCCGATTGACGGGCTCGACGTTCTCGATAAAATCCACGCAAGCGACCTTGGACCCCACATCCCAGCCCAGCTTTTCGGATAAGACCCATTTATGTTGTAAGATCCTCGGCCACAACTCTGCGGCTATTTTGGGTTCAACTTCATGGCCGCTAAATTCGAAGATTAAGGTTGTGCAATCTTCCGGACTGGGGATATCAGAAACAATTCTCATATCTTCCTCCGCTCTGAAAAAAATAAAACGGAAATCCTCTTCGAGAATCTCCGCAGTGTTTACTGGTGCTGACACGACACGCTTTTTGATGAAGTAAGTATAGGAGAGATGGAGTTGTGTGCCAAGGAAAACGGCATCACAACATACAACATACGGCATACGGCATATGGCATACGGCATATGGCATACGGCGGCTTTGTTATGCGGTTGCGCGAGGGATTGCGAGAAGGATGCCCGGGCTGAAGACGCTGTTGTCTTCAATATATTGTGGTTGGATACCACACTTCAAAACCAACACAACTTGCCAACTGTTACACTTACCAACCAGACGATTTTGTCAAAGATTCCTAAGTGATATCGCAACCTTTGTCAAGTTCTGGGCCAAGATTTCGGTCAACCGACAGGCTGGATGGGTGTTTTTAGGGGTGGGACCAGAGATTTCAGACTGCAATGAGAGAAGGGCTGTTTTGGCTACAAGATGTCAAGAAAGGGCCTTTATTACCGCTTCCAAGTGTTGGTCTGGCGTTTTGAACTTGACGCCAAGTCCCTGTGGAACGTTCCACACTATTTCGCCTACGATCTTCACTGGGTTTTCGTGGCCAGGGTACGAAAAGGTCAGAGTGATCTCTTCTCCAACGGCGAATGCCTTCGGAGTTTCGAAAAACACTCCGCCAGCACTCATATTCTTGATGAACCCGCTGAAGGCAGAATCCCAAGTGGCGCCCTCAACACCTACAAAACAGCGTTTTCTGGGATGCTTACGTCGCTCTTCGTTCTTGTTGAGTTGCTCGTGCGAATCTGTCATAGGTAATCACCCCTAAAAAATAAGCCAAATGGGAACAAAGGCAGCATTTTCTATATAGTCTACAGGAAAATAGGAAAATTACGCTAACCTAAAAACTTTGGGCTGTCAGATTGTTTCTTTTCATAACAGCAGCCTACAGTCCTGCCTTTCTTAACGCTTCCTGCCAGTATTAACTAATATTTAACCCACTTTTTGTTCTTTTTCTTGAGTTGACCTGGAGGATATCTACGCTTGTGCTCTTCGAAGTGAACATAGGGCCGATAGGTATCCAGCTCGATGGTCACATAGCTGCCAAGCCGGAACTGTATCTCCTGAGGCAAGGACACGGACATTGTCCAATTGTCTCCCCCAACGTAAAAATACACCTTTCTCGAAGCGTCAAAGTAGACGCAGCTGGACGGATAATACCGGTAGGCATGTTTCGCCCGATATCCATGAGCTTGCGCGTGAGCTGGGGGACCCCCTTTCCCAACCTTTTTCGAACCAGTAGGATGCCAGCCTTTCGACCCCGACCCCCAGCCGACATGAATGCCTCCCGCAGTAGTTTTACATCCATTAAAGGAAAGGACAAAAAGAACGCAACCCAAAGAAATCGCTAACTTTACAACAGCCTGTTTCATCTTTTCTCCTTCCGATCACCCAGAGGGCGTCTAAAATATCACCGGCTTGCTCATTCTTTGGTGTCCTTCTCGACATAAAGCGGCAAAATCTTTAATCCTGCCCTGAGGCTGTTTATTGAAATCGTCGTGGAAGCCACTTTATCCGCTCGAAAATAGACATGGACAATTCCTTGTCCTGTATTATATAGGTTTTCTGATTCTGAAAGACTTTAGAAATGTCGGTCCAGAAAAATAATAATTCTGTCTGGCGCCCGCGTTTGATGGCGCTTTTTCAGAAAAGGATTGATGGCGACGATGCCCTTTTGCATTTAGCCAGCCTGCGTTTTAAAGAACGGGGTCTTGGAACCGAATTTTATGCGGAAACACCGGTGGAGCTGGAGTGGCTATTGAGATTTAGGCCCACACCTGAAACCCCTGCGGCGGTGCATCTGTCTCGGGATATCAATCTGTTTGAGGAAGGGAGCCGCAAATTGATTATCGATTTTGCCAGAAGCTTTAAGGACCAGGTCTTTGGATTGGTCATCCATGATCAAGTCGAAATCACCACCCGGTTTGATGACTACTTGGCTGCTTTGCGGAAGATGGAATTGAGATTAAAAGAGATCCAAGGAGGCCCGTACCTCTTTATAGAATACGCTGTGGGATTGGAGCCTGAGCGCTTTATCGAGCTTTTTAAAGCCATACCTGACCTCGGGCGCGTGAGCGCTTGTATCGATATAGGTCATATCGGCCTATGGCAGACAAGGGCCGCTTATTCACGCAACCATCCAGGAAAGGATGTGTGCGCCATGACGCCACACGACCCCAAACTGCCGGAGATGATCGAAGATGTCCAGGATGCGGTTCGTTCGGCCCTGGACGCAGTGCTTGGTGTAATTCGGGCGCTCGGGCGTTTAGGGAAACCCTTGCATTTTCATTTGCACGATGCTCATCCGCTTTCGACCTTCAGTCTTTTTGGGATTTCCGACCACTTCAGTTTCCTGGATGAAATTCCGATACCTTTTGAATACAAAGGCAAAAGATCTCTTCATTCGATGTTCGGGCCTTCTGGTCTTTTAAGGATCATCACCGAATCATTGCAACTGCTTGGCCCGGATCGCGTTTCCTTTTCACTGGAGATTCATCCGGCAGAGGGTAGGCTTCCTCTCGGTGATGCTTCTTATCTTTTTAACCATTGGAAAAATAAAGGAAATGCGGAACGCATGAACTACTGGCTGTCGGTTCTTCTTGAAAATCATCAACTTGTATTGGAAGCATGTGAGAAAAGTATTGTGAACTGAAGGATGGAAAGGAAAAAACCATGAAACAACCGGAAAAGATGATCATTTATAATTTATTCCCTCTGTTGGTCGGAAAGTTCGCGGACTGGGAAAAACATTTATTCAGGGCATCTGAAATGGGCTTCAATTGGATTTTTGTTAATCCCATCCAGCGTCCCGGCGCTTCAGGCAGCCTTTACTCGATAGCGGATCACTACGATTTCAACCCACTCTTAGTCGACCGAAGAAGCAAGAAAAAACCGCAGAAACAGGTAAAAGAGATGATTAAGACCGCAGAAAAACTGGGTCTCAAGATGATGGTAGATTTGGTGATCAACCACTGTTCTGTGGATTCGGATCTGCTTCGGTTGCATCCTGAGTGGTTTTTGTGGGAGGCCAAAGGGCGTGTTGCTCATCCGTTCTGTGACCAAAACGGGAAAAAAGTGGTCTGGAGGGATCTGGCAAGGTTCGATCACAAAAATACAAAGGACAAAGAGGGGCTGTTTCAATTTTTTCTCGATACAGTGAAGTTCTTGATAGAATTGGGCTTTAAGGGCTTTCGCTGTGATGCGGCCTATCAGATTCCAATAAGCCTGTGGAAAAGACTCATTCGTGAAACAAAGAGAATGTATCCCGATATGCTCTTTTTTGGAGAAACGCTCGGATGTCCCGCGGACCAGACCAGGAAAACCGCCAGGGCTGGTTTTGATTATATATTCAACAGTTCCAAATGGTGGGATTTTTACAGCTACTGGCTAATGGAGCAATACGTTCTTACGCGAGACATTGCCCCTTCTGTAAGCTTCCCCGAAAGTCACGATACAGTGA
The DNA here is from genome assembly GCA_030668805.1 of Desulfobacterales bacterium. Lineage (GTDB taxonomy): Bacteria > Desulfobacterota > Desulfobacteria > Desulfobacterales. The sequence goes on along the minus strand of DAOVEU010000103.1, from coordinate 2,275 downwards.
GACTCTGCCAGGAACTCAATGGCAACATAGAAGGACTTAAACAACGCTATCTGTTCGCTGCCCTGTTTTCAGCAGGCGTCATGATGCCCATAGGATTCGAATTTGGTTTTCGCAAGAAGCTCCATGTGGTAAGAACCAGACCGGAAGATTGGGAAGAAACAGACATTGATCTGACCTCTTTCATAACAAGGGTCAACAAGATTAAGGCGGAGCACGCAATTTTTCAGGAGGAAGCTCCAACAGAGATACTATACCACTATAACCCGAATGTTCTGCTCATATGGAAAGCATCCGTCCATACTCAAGAAGAGTCCCTCCTTATTTTCAATAAGGACATTCACAACGAACAACATTTTTATGCGGAAAGCCTGAAAGAATTTGTTCAGGCAGGAGCCCCATTGGTTGATGTCTCCCCAGAATACCCAATGGACTACATCCCGACACCATTTTCATACGATCTCCGGCCGGGTCAAGGCATCGTCTTGATCACTTCAAGAGATACCGCTCCAGAAGATTGAACCACGTGGGAATTTGCATTTTGGCAACCTGTGCGGTTAGTTGAAGAATCCCCACAGGTTCAATTCTTACTGGATTTTTCCGTGAAATTTCAGTAGGAACCAGGCATGGGGCGACAAGAGGTCAAACAGGGGCTGAGAAAAAATGGCGGACAAGATCCGGTCAAGCCGGCAACGGATGTGAAGACCATTGGTCCTCATCAGACGGAACAGCACGATAAGGTTGAAGAATCAAGCTCTGAAACTCCTGAGAGCCCCCGGAAACTCATGTCGGAGCCCGGCGAATTACCTGAGTCATACGGTGAAACCAGAGTCGTTTTGCTTCCTGTTGAGCCATACTTGCTCCATGTCTATTGGGAGGTTACCTCTGTCGAACTTGAGAAAGCAAAGGATCAACTGGGCGATGAATATGGACGATCAAAGGCCATTTTGAGATGTTATGATGTCACTGACATCATTTTTGAAGGAACGAATGCCCATGGCTCTTTTGATGTGCCTGTCGATCTCTCAGCCAAAAGCTGGTATGTCGATCTCTGGAGCCCTGAGAAATCGTACTTTGTTGAATTGGGCTTTAAAACTGAAGGCGGCCGATTTTTTCCAATAGCTCGATCAAATATTGCCGAGATACCTCCTGCCTGGCCTGCCCCCAAAACGGACGAACACTATATGCTCGTTGCGGATATAAAAGGAAATCGTCACCTTGAGATGCGGTCTCCCTTTGTGGCCGAAGAAAATTCCTCAAGGGCCAAAGTTCATGAAGAACCTTTTGGTGACGATGGGATCGCAGCCGGAAGAGTAAACGCAACAGCGGAGATGCGGAAACCAGAACCTGTGCCGGAATCTTTGGGCTCCACTGAGCAATCTTCGAAAGAGAAAGAACGACCGAGTCACAAAATCGCTGAGCGATTTTGTGACTTTGATCTTACGGAAATGAGCGAGAAAAGGTTCACTTCAGGTTTATCGTCAAAATAATCGCCTTGGCAGAAACGGCAGTGAGGAATAACTTTGGCCACGTCCTTTTCCCCCTCACCCCGGCCCTCTCCCCCAGTGGAGAGGGGGATTAAGGTGGGGCATTCTGGATACTGGACCGGTTTAAGTGAGCTGATGTCTTTGGGTGTGTCGTATAAAGCTGTTGACAAACGGATTATTCACAATCCCATCCATAACCCTGGCCCAGACCTGGCCTGTAGACTTTGCAGGCTTATTCGAGGAGGTCGCGCCAGGGCGGGCTTTAGGCACTTTTGTTCACTTTAGGCACTTTTGTTCAATTAACGGGCTTTAAAAATGGAAAAAGGTTACCTGGCGATTGTCCTTCATGCACATCTTCCTTATGTGAGACACCCCGAACACGAGGATTCGCTCGAAGAGAACTGGTTCTACGAAGCCATCACCGAGACTTACATCCCTCTGCTTTTTGTGCTGGAGGATTTCGTAGAAGACGGGATTGATTTTCGTTTGACCTTATCGATCTCCCCCACTCTCTCTTCGATGCTCGTTGATCCGTTTTTGCAGTCCCGTTATCTGAACAGACTTGAGCGTCTGATAGAATTGGCAGAAAAAGAGATCAAACGAACCAAGTCGCAACCCGAATTCAATGTCCTGGCTCAAATGTACCACAGGCGGCTTCACCAGGTGCGCGACGCATTCCTTAATCGTTATGATCGGAATCTGGTTCAGGCTTTTAAGCGCCTGCAGGAGCTTGGAAAAGTGGAGATCATCGCCAGTGCCGCCACTCACGGTTATCTCCCGCTGCTTTCCGT
>DAOVEU010000267.1:0-3889 GCA_030668805.1 Desulfobacterales bacterium | reverse complement strand
GTATTCTGGGAATGTCAGGGCCATGGAGATCTACATCCATAAGGCCCACTCTGGCCCCCTGCCTTGAAAGGGCCATGGCCAAATTAGCGGCAACGCTTGTCTTGCCAACACCCCCTTTGCCGCTCATGACCATGAATTTGTGTTTGACTAAAGACAAGGAGTCTTTGATGATCTGATCTTGTGCGGCCATGTCACTCTCAGATACTGAGTGGCCGCTCTTCTTTGTTTTACTCATGTCCAAACCTCCTATATTCGTAATCTGTCGAAATCTTCACAAGTCATTTATACTTTTTAAGATAAAGTTTTTGGGATATGGCACTCTCTTGCCTTTGCGTTCTTTCTTGCGCCCGTTAGCTTAAAGCTCTTTACTTACGCCCAGTGACCCTCCACATTAGGCGCAGCCACAGTCTGTAACTCACCACTCTTATACCGGATAATGGCATCTATAACCCGCCCATTGGCGCCAGTTACAACCTTGATGCCTGCGATGTTCAATACATCAAAGGCCTTGGGGCCACAGTTGCCGGAAATCAATACATCGGCTTTTTGATCCACGACGGTCTTCGCTGCCTGAATACCTGCCCCGTGAGGCAAATTTAGGTTTTGTTTGTTTTCTATGACGTCATATTCCAGTGTTTTTGGGTCCACGATAACGAAGTATTTAGCCCTTCCAAAGCGGGGATCTACATCGGAAATCAATTCATTTCCAGTAGATGTAACAGCTATCTTCATTGTTGGCTATACCTCCTTTTGTTCATCGTTGGTACACGGGCAGAAATTAACCTATAGATTTCCAGATAAATAATTTCACGGCGTTATCAGTCGAAATCGTAACTTCTCAAAAAGTCCGGGTAATCTCGCGATAGTCTCTATTACGTTCCTACGTAGGGCAAGGGGAACCGCTGAACGTAGGCATCCAGCCATTTGCTCTCAAAGCCTTACAATACACCCACTTAAGGCATTGGATGCCGAAGTGAAGCGGTTCTCCTTGCCCGGAGGCTTGTTACCATAACTTCAAGCGTACCCGGACTTTTTGAGAAGTTACTCGAAATCCTCGACGACGTACCACTCAGTACGCCTTACTCGGATTTCTCCTTCTGGCCTTGTGAAATTAATTATCTGAAAACCTATAATCCCTGATGCCCCTGCTAAAACAAATTTCCTATCAAACGCGCCGGCAGGCCAATGACAAGTCGGTCCCGCCCAATTGCTCCATATTCACGCGAGTCAGGACAACCAAAAGACACGCATATTCGGCCTGTCGTATATGCCCGCACTGCAACGCTTCCGCATACAGCCATCACACTCGAAGCCTCTAAACGAAGGTCAGTTCCATAAACTTGCTGCCATCTGCGAACCAATCTCATAGCGGCCTCGGGCTGGGCATAGGATACGACTATGTCTGGAGAGTTGTTTGTACCTATCAATACAGCGGCAATTTCCCCATTAAGACGTGGTGTATTCGTGATGACCTTCTGCGCAATATCGAGTTTGATGCCTGTCGTCTCGACCATTTTCCGCGCTATGTTATCATCCTCCCTAGTGGTCCAGCCAAGACTTCGGCGTGCACTGAGACAGTTGACGAGTTGTCGTGTCAAGACTACTGGCCTGGTTATTGACTCCTTTATCGCTTCACACAGGCGCATTGGCCTTTTGGCCAAATTCTCCTTCGGTGCACTGTCACGCTGGAATACGATTCCTGTCCAGCGACCGCCGATTCTTTCCTCAAGCAGCTTTACCTCATCCATTAAACAACCTCCCTTTCGTTGACCCTACGGGCCGGAGGCCCTGCTCGTAGACCAGGGGGTGATAACGTCTCAACATTTGTTCGGTGAACCCTGAACCCCTAAACCATTAAACCCGTGAACGGTTACAAATAAATTTTGTCCCTGGCAGGTATTTTCTGAGGGGCATTGTTATTGCTCCCTTTTACGCTTTTTGCAAGTAGATCGCCTCCTGTGCACATTTGGCCACGCATTGGCCACAGCCCATACACTTCATGGGATCAATCTGGGCAATCTCATCAATGGAGATAGCACCGGTTGGGCAAATTTCCTGACAGGCACCGCACGCAATACACTTGTCTCGGTCCACAACTGCGACGACCGGGGAAATGCCGCGACCTCGATCTAACTCGGTGATACGCGTTTTTATGGCCAGGAGTTGATCCTCCATGGCCCTCGCCTGGCCCCTAAGTGTTGCGATCTCTTCTTCCGCACTCACTTGGCCACGCATTTTTTGCGATGTGCCAGCCGTTCCGTTTTCCGATCGCTTCGCTACGGTCACACGCCGATGCATGCCGCGACCCATGCCCCGCCGACCGCCGCCCATACCTCGTCCTCTTCCCATGCTTATGCGCATACCACCACTCGTTCTCAATTTAGGGGCTTCCCTCCAAAGGGATTCCGCTCCTTCTACCTGCCTCTCGGTGACCACCACGGAAGCCGCCGCGCCTCTTCCTGAGCTCTGTGGCACTCGCTGGACAACCTGGAAGAAAAAATCGAGCCTCGGCCAGCCGACCGGTCATGTACGCATCTATCACCTCATCTACTATGCCGCTCACAAAAGGTATTATTTCAATCCCATATCCTGCCACAACTGTGGCCAGAGACCGTGAAATCGTACCGCAGATGAGGACCTTTACACCAAAGCGTGACAATATCCCTGCACGCAATATCGACGGGTTCTCGTCAAGAGGGATTTCGCTTCGACTAACCTCCTTACCACTGTGTATCTCCACCAAAAGGAGGGAGTGTGCGAAGTCAAAGACAGTAGAAACCTGGCCGGCCCATGCTGGGATTGCCACCTTCATCCTTAGCCTCTCTTTTTGCACTTTCAGCTTTAGTTTTTTAACAGCAACTTACGTGCCATTACAATAACAGCAAGGCTCCGAGCCACAAAGTATGTAAAAACAGTAAGTTACTGCTCAAACGTAGAGAAAGGCAACGGGCGAACAGTAGCAGTTTTGCTACTTACGCCGGCTTAAAAGGTAGCATAATCGCAACCACGGCACAAAATGCAACAAATCTGCATTTTCCCTTGACCGAGTGAGGCTGATGACCTATTACTGCAAGCTGAGCTTGGCACCAAGGCTATTGCAAAAAGGATTTGCATTATAATTGAAGGGAAAGGTTTTGGATTTGTTGAGAGGCAAGGAAACCCAATGAACGTTTTGTTAATCTATCCCGAGTTTCCAGACACATTCTGGAGTTTCAAGCACGCGCTCAAATTCATTCGTAAAAAGGCCGCCTTCCCACCGCTGGGCTTGCTGACATTGGGCGCAATGCTGCCCGAAGAATGGTCCAAGCGCTTGGTTGATGTCAATGTGACAAAGCTCACTGAAGAAGACCTGGCGTGGGCTGATTGCATCTTTATCAGCGCCATGGTTGTGCAAAGAGAGTCAGCACGTGAAACCATTGCCCGGTGCAAGGAGGCGGGTCTCAAGATTGTGGCTGGCGGACCACTCTTCACGAGTGAGTACGAGGAGTTTGAGGATGTCGATCATTTCGTGCTGAATGAGGCCGAACTGACCCTCCCTCCTTTTCTGGCGGATCTGGAAGTGGGTTGCGCCAGGCGCGTCTACGAGACATCAGAGTTTTGCGACATCCGGGAGACCCCACCTCCTATGTGGGAGTTGGCCGACATGAAACGGTATGCCTCAATGAGTATCCAGTTCTCCAGAGGCTGCCCGTTCGATTGCGAGTTTTGCAACGTGACGGCGTTATTCGGGCACCGGCCACGCATCAAGACCGCCGAGCAGATTATTGCCGAATTGGATGGGCTCTACAACCTGGGATGGCGTGGGCAGGTCTTCTTCGTGGATGACAACTTCATCGGAAACAAAAGGTATCTCAAGACCCAGCTCTTGCCCGCGCTAATCGAATGGCAG
>DAOVEU010000308.1:0-3457 GCA_030668805.1 Desulfobacterales bacterium | reverse complement strand
TTAAAGACAAGGGTTCCCCACTCTGCATGCTCGCCCTGACGGGGATCTCGGTGCTCGTAAAGGGCGCTGCCATCGAATAGCCGCAAGCTGTAATCGTCTTTGGGGAAATGGGCAGGCACCCAGTCCACAATAACGCCAATGTTGTGCTGGTGGCACGTGTCCACGAAATATTTGAAATCGTCGGGCGTCCCGAAGCGGCTCGTGGGCGCGTAATAGCCTGTGACCTGATAACCCCAGGAGGCGTCAAAAGGATGTTCGGCCACAGGCAAAAGTTCCACATGGGTGAACCCGAACTTCTTGACGTGTTCAACCAACCTGAGGGCCAGCTCTCGATACGTGAGCCACCTGTTTTCCTCTCCGGCCACGCGCATCCATGAGCCCAGATGGACCTCATAGATAGCCATCGGTTCCTGGCGAAGGTTTCGCTGACTCCGGCTGGCCATCCACTGGTCATCATGCCATTCATAGGTCTCCAGGTCCCACACGATGGAGTCCGTTCCCGGCCTCAGCTCCATGGCGAATGCATAAGGATCGGTCTTTATCCTTAGATTTCCATTGGCGGTCTTGATTTCATATTTGTAAAGGGAGCCTGCTTTCAGCTCGGGCACAAAGAGTTCCCAGATCCCAGCAGCGCCCATCCGTCTCATGGGGAAAAGCCTGCCGTCCCAGTTGTTGAAATCGCCGACAACACTGATTCTTTTTGCGTTGGGAGCCCAAACGGCAAATGAGACGCCCGACACACCCTCCATGTCACATACGTGGGCTCCAAGCCTGTCATAAAGGCGGTGATGGGTCCCTTCTCCTGCCAGATAGAGGTCCATATCCCCAAGGGTCGGCAAGAACCGATAAGGGGCATGGCTTTCCCAGTAGTTCCCATCTGCAAAGGTGAAACGAATCCTGTAGGGGAAGGGAAGTCGTCGCCGAGGAATAAAGGTAGCAAAAAGTCCACCCGCATGGCACTTTTCCATAAGAAAGGGCTTCCTTCTGTGAATGAGGACCTCTGCCTTGATTGCCTCGGGGTGGAAAGCCCTTACCACGATCCCCGCTTTGCCTTTGATCGTATGCGGGTGTGCCCCCAGAATGCTGTGCGGGTCAGGATGCTCGACCCTGACAAGCCTTTCTATATCTTCGGGAAGAATCCCTTTCAGTAAAGATTTCTTTGTCATTTCACATCACCGAAATTTTCTTTGGCTAGAATATATAAAGGCGATCCGGTAATCAAGCCAAACTTTCAAATAGTCTCTGCTTGGCCCGTGGCTTTGCGCAGCCTGTAGGGGCAGTGAGGAGCTGGAACCTTGAAAATGTTTTGGCATTTCTCTATAGTAGTGATAATATCAGCTTTCTTAACCCCCCTGTCCCGTTGAAGGAAGAGGAGAATGTGCGCAGATCAAGTCATTTTGGGAGAAACGGTGGATTTCATAACCGGCGAGACCATTGTGGATACCCTTGACGAAAGGGTGCGGCAGACAATAGCGCGGTTCCTCGTGGAGGAGAAAGGCTATTTGAGAGGTGAAATAAAGGTGGGGCAACAGATTACACTCACCGTAGATGGAAACAGGGGAACCTCCAGGGTAGACTTCGTGATCCGGGTAGCTGGCAAGGCCTTCATGATTATCATCTTTGGGCCTGGTTCCCTGGTCAGTCGAGAACGCTCCACAGTCGCTGCGGCAAGGCTTATTGAAAATCACGAAGTACCGTTTGCCGTGGTGACAAACGGACAGGCAGCCGAGGTGCTTGAAACCAGATCAGGCAAAGTTATAGCTGAGGGGCTTCAGAACATTCCGTCCAAGGCCGAGGCCTTGAGAAACCTGGAAACAATCACTTTTGAGAAGCTATCGGAGGAGCGATTAGAGAGGGAAAAAAGGATCCTTTACACCTTTGATGTGCTTGCAAAGTGCGAGTGCAATGAGTTTACCTGTAGCCGAACTTAGGGTTTAGCTATCGGCCGAGAGGTCTTAGTAAAAGCAGGAGGTTACACAAAATCGCGTGACCGCTTGCTATCGTTGACGTAATATTTCACCGCAGAGGGCGTAGAGAACGTAGAGAAAATACAAATCAAAAAGATGTGTTCTTTAAGTACTCCGCGGTGAATACAAGGGTGGTGAACGGTTACTCGTTGACTATAGGAGGAGATCATGGTTGCTCTGTACATTACCTCGATTGAGAGGCACGCTGGCAAGAAGTTGATAACCATGGGGTTGATTGATCGGCTGAGACGAGATGGTTTCAAAGTCGGTTATTTCAAGCCTGTGGGACATTTGCCCACCAAAGTGGAGAACGTTGTCACGGATAAAGGCGCCTGGCTGCTTTACAGGCTCTTTGGGTTAGAAGATCCCATAGAACTCATATGCCCTGTCATCATCACCCATGACCTGATCATGCAGAACTACGAAAAAGCTGTCACAGGGTTACAGGAAAGGATACAAGGTGCCTTTGAAAAGATATCTCAGCAAAAAGATGTGGTGGTGATCGGTTGTGACAATAATTTCAGTGAGGGTAGTTCCCTCGGCGTATCTGGCATACAACTGATCAAACTGTTGAATGCCCACGCACTATTTGTAGAGAGATATGCGTGTGATTTTTGTATTGATTTCCTTCTAGAGCTCAAGGAGGTCATAGGCGATCCCATGATAGGCGTTGTATTTAATAAGGTCCAAGCCTTGCATTTGGACGAGATTAAGGAGCTTGTTTCGCCCTTCCTGAACCGCAGGCATTTGAACCTATTCGGGTCATTGCCCCATGATACATTGTTAGGCTCTACCCGGGTGAGCGATCTTGTTGAGCATCTCACCGCGGATGTGGTGTGTGGTAAGGATCAACTGGATGGCCTGGTGGAAAACTTCTTGGTAGGCGGCATGCAGGTGGACAAGTTCATAACCTACCTGCTGAAAAGCCCTTGTTCCGGGATTATTGTGGGTGGCGATCGAACAGACATCCAGCTTGTGGCCATCGAAAACGGGGTGAGGTGTCTGATTCTGTCCGGAAATCTTTACCCCAATGAGACGATCGTTGCAAGGGCCGAGGCAAAAGGCGTGCCGATTTTGGTCGTCAGGGATGACACGTACACAGTGGCAAAGAACGTAGAAGCCATGGCTGGACGGTTCAGGCTGCGGAAAAGGGAAAAGATAGACCATGGTATCAAGCTGGTTGACCAGACACTTGATTTTGAAAAGCTTTATGAGAGGTTGAATCTTGAGCCGCCGGCTACATCGAGAGTTTAGGGCTTGCACAAAAATAACTTACCATTTTGGCATCTCAGCTTCAGGCCGTCTTCGACCGACCTGCCCGCCATCGCACTCGCCATAGCAAGTAAGATGCTCGTGCTCAGGCTGAGGCGGGCGGGTACTCATTCGCAAAACCCTGTCACACAGCGGATTTGGTCTGGCTTGCGTTATGAAGGATGTTAACTGCGGATCTGTTACTGAACACTTGAAATGAATGAAATTGGTAACAGGGT
>DAOVEU010000275.1:0-3816 GCA_030668805.1 Desulfobacterales bacterium | reverse complement strand
GGCTGGGTTTTACAATATTGATATCGATACGTCTACATTGGTGGATCTAAGTTATCCCACAGTGGACGAGCAACAGCGAAACAACTACGAGGTGTGCGCCAACCTGACGGCGTTCATTCGTGAGCGGGAACCTGAGGGGATCACCATCTCTGTGGGTGGCGAGATCGGTGAGATTGGGGAAAAGAATAGCGATGAGACCGAATTGCGTGCCTACATGGACGGTTACAACAGAACTCTCCCCAAAGGGATGGTTGGCCTTTCCAAGATCAGCATCCAGACCGGCACGGCTCACGGGGGGGTCCCTCTTCCGGACGGGACCCTTGCCCAGGTTAAGATCGATTTCAATGTGATCAAGGAATTGTCAAGAGTGGGCCGCGAGGCTTACGGCATGGCCGGTGCGGTGCAGCATGGTGCATCCACGCTCCCGGACGAGGCATTCAACCAGTTTGTGCAAAATGAGGCAACAGAGGTGCATCTGGCCACGGGGTTTCAGAATATCGTATATGAGATGCTTCCCGACGAACTTCGCCAGCGCATGTACGATCATATAAAAACTGCCCATGCCAAAGAACAGAAGGAGGGCCAGACAGAAGAGCAATTTATATATAAGACGCGCAAAAAGGGGCTTGGCCCGTTTAAAGCAGACCTCTGGGGGTTGGCAGAAGATATGCGAGGTGCCATTCGCAGGAGCCTGGAAGAAAAATTCGGCTTCCTGTTTGACCAGCTCAATGTAGGAGATACCATGGAGCTGGTCACGCGCTACACACCCCACATAGAAATCCACAAGACCTTGGCCGATTAAGGAGTCACAGCGAGCCCAGGGGAAGACACCTCGGAACTGGCAGATTGATGTTGTGAATGCGGAATGCCGAATTCAGAGATTCAGAGATTGAGGAATTAAGGAATTAAGGAATTAAGGAATTGAGGACTTCAACTTTAGGCACTTTAGTTCACTTTAGGCACTTTAGCTCACTTTCATTGACCAATGACCAATGACTATGATAGCTGCAAGTGCCTGTCTTCTTGGCTACTGCTGCCGCTATGACGGCAGAACAAGCCCTGATGAAGCCCTGGTGAATCGGGCTCCCAAAGAAGCCGTGCTCCCTATATGCCCGGAGGAACTCGGGGGCCTCTCAACCCCGAGAACCCCTTCTGAGCTGCATGGTGGCGACGGCTTCGATGTGCTGGATGGCCGCGCCAGGGTCGTGGACCGTGAGGGCAAGGACGTGACCCAGGCCTTCCTGAGAGGCGCTTTTGCAGCCCTGAAACGGATTAAGGAAAACAACATTCAATTCTGTTATCTAAAGGACAAAAGCCCTTCGTGAGGTGTGGGGAGGCGATCAGGGGATCGGCAACCTATTGGGGTGACAGCAGCACTGTTCATTCGGGAAGGGATCGAAGTAGAAGAGGTGATAGCCACAGCAATAGATAAGGCTTGTAAACAGAATCAAGATTCTACGTGAAACCTGCTCGCGTCCCCATTTTTTCCCGTTTAAAAGAAAGAACCAAAGAAATTCCCGTCCGCTGGATGCCGTTGTTTTCGCTTCTTCTCTTGGATGATCATTTCAACCGGGCTGCAGGCAGGCGCTTAAGCCTCTGCGTCCGCGGATCCACTTCGATCCCAACCGATTCCAGAGCAGTGACGCCCAGTATGGGCTCGGCATCATCCGAGCCGAAGATGATGGTCGAACCAACGAGGTCGCCCATGAATTCGATTTCCGCGGTTGTAATGTCCATCTTGACCTCGCTTCCGTCAGCGAGTTCATATGTCCTCTTGGCTTTTGGCACCAGACCGATGTCCCTGAGATGTTTCCCAGGAACAAGGCAATCTACCGCGCCCGTATCTACAAGGAATAATCCTTCCCACGTACGTTCTGGTTCCGCCAGATTTCGAACCGTTACTGTCACGTGTGTTACGCCCATATTTCTATCTCCTTATCAACAACTTAACGTCCCGCTCTCCCTCTCTCACTTACTGGCCACAAGCATTTAACTTTCATAAGAGCGAATATTCAGTATTTGAGATCCGGCCATTTTTTTAACTCAGACTGCAAAATTGAATATGTCCAGTTCCTTCCCGTCCTGGTTTTAAACCCACGGTCATTCAAAAAAGTGACAATATCCTGTTTGGAAACGCCTTTCCCGACATGTTCTTGCACAACTTCCAAGGCTTTTTCAAACTGATCCCTGTACCTATCCTTAATTGAGAGTCTTTGTGGTCCGACTTCATTGCCTGTTGCTTCAGGCTCATAATTATACCTCTTCACCTCAGACCGCAAAACTGCACATGTCCACTTCTTTCCCGTCCTGGTCTTGAACCCACGGTCATTCAAAAGACTGACAATGTCCTCTTTGGAAACGCCTTTCCCGACATGGTCTTGCACAATTTCCAAGGCTTTTTCAAACTGAGCCCTGTACGTTTCTTTGACTGAGAGCCGTTCTATTCCTACTCCACAGTGTTTTGGTTGCCGTTCAGGTTCGTAGGATCGCTTAGCTTCTCTTGCCTTCCTTTCTTTGTATTTGTCGGACATTTCTTCATATACAGGACAATTTCGATCACAGGATGCTTTAAAAATATTGTTCTCACATCCGCACTCAAAAGACACATCGGACTTATAAATGTACTTGATGTTAGACTTTGTACTATGCCGTATTTGCGAATTAGAACTGGACGATATCGTAGATAGAACGTCAACACAGTATTCAATCATCCAATCCCGACAGTCATCTGCAGATATTCCTATATACCTTAACCAAGCTGCTAAATACTGAGTTATGTCTTGACGTGAAGGCCTATGATTTTCACTCGAGAAGCGTGCTGAATTGAGTCCATTTGTGACCAGATCCTCAATACATGGAAAGAGGTATTTCTCATCGCTTTCCCTTAGAATCCGTTTCAATCTATTTAAGTGCACACGCATGACCAGCCTTCTCACCAAACATCCCCAGAACTTTGTCCGTATCCTGCCAGTCGTTTTTTCTTTTTGCCATCAAGACGCTGTGACCGCAGTACTGATGCCCGAATATTCGCCTTTTTTCAATGCCCCTGGCAATGATGTGGTGGAGGGCTCCAGGAGCCTGCCCGCCATTGCCATGGCTGCGTGCGATTTTCGGGCGATGACAAGCAGGCGACCTGCCCGCCATTGCCATGTGTGCAGGCATTGTAACTACCCGGCGAGCGTGGCGCTGGCAGGCGGGTGGCAGGCGGGCGAGGCGGGCGGGCATCTATTCGTGATTTTCTCGGCATGCAAACCGAATAGATAGCCAATTGAGATTATGAACTTAACGCCCTTCGGGCGAATTTAAAAAATCTCTGACACGGATTTCACTGATTACACCGCCCTTTATTTCACAAATGCGGCAGCATTTATGAAATGGAAGCATTGTTTGAATAATGAACCATTGTTCAAACAATATAAACCTAATCCGTGGCCATCCGTGTAATCCGTGTCTAAAAAGGAATTTCCTATACAATCAAGTTAAATAGGATGTCCCCTTTAGCCTTTAGCCCACAAGACGGATAAGCCTTGAAGCAACAACGATCAACAAGGAAGGCAACCAAATCCATAAAAGTTCATTTTTAATAACTATTAGGCCCCATTTGCTAAAGAAAGCATCAATGCCAACCGGAGAAACCATTATCGGCCTCCATGGAAAGAAATATCTTGTATTATCGAAAGGAGATAATAGAGCAATTCCCAAACCTCCATTCGTGAAGGCATCGAGAATGCCATGACTCGCTGATAACAAGAAAAAGAAAATGAAATATAAGAACCATTGTCTAGAAAAAATTTCTATGTTACGGAAGAAAACACC
>DAOVEU010000348.1:0-3187 GCA_030668805.1 Desulfobacterales bacterium | reverse complement strand
CTGCTTTCTCTTTCAGGTTCTCTTTCAGAACCTCCCCTAAGCTTGATTGAGATCCCTTGTAAGTGCTCAAGTAGTTGACGACCAGGTCACGTTCCTCCTCCATTTCAAGCTGCTTGATCGAAAGGCCAATGCGTCGTTCTTTGGGGTTAATGTTGATCACCTTGGCCGAAACAATGTCTCCAACTTGAAACCTGCCCACAGGTGTCTTGATCTTCTCCCTGTTCACTTCCGAAACATGGATCAGTCCTTCAATCCCTTCCTCCAGTTCAACAAAAAGACCGAACTCCGTTACATTAGTTATGGTACCCGTAATCTTGTCTCCTACCTCATATCGTTCCGGGATCGTCTCCCACGGATCTTTCTGGAGTTGCTTAATCCCGAGAGAAAATCGCTCGTTTTCTTTGTCAATATTAAGAACAATCGCCTGAACTACGTCACCTTTCTTGTAGAGTTCAGATGGGTGTTTGATACGTTTGGTCCATGATATGTCAGAGATGTGCACTAAACCATCAATCCCCTCGTCAATTCCGATAAATACGCCAAAATCCGTAATGTTTTTGATTTTCCCCTCAATAGTCGTCCCTACAGGATATTTCTCGCCAACCACATCCCACGGGTTCGGCACCACCTGCTTCATACCCAGGGATATTCTCCTGTTCCCGGCTGAAATGTTTAGGACAATAGCCTCCACGGTTTCGCCAACCGACACCACTTTGGAGGGATGACGTACTTTTTTTGTCCATGACATCTCCGAGACGTGAATGAGACCCTCTATCCCTTTCTCCAGTTCAACAAATGCACCGTAATCAGTAAAACTAACGACTTTGCCTTTAACATGGGAAGCTATGGGATATTTCTCTTCAGCGGTAGTCCAGGGGTCTGGCACGAGTTGCTTTAACCCAAGCGAGACCCGTTCCCGTTCCAGGTCAAGATTCAGGACCTTTACAGTAACCTCATCTCCTACCGAAAATATCTCAGATGGATGACCTATACGCCCCCAGGACATATCTGTGATATGGAGCAGGCCATCAATACCTCCCAGATCAATAAAGGCGCCATACTCGGTGATATTCTTTACCACACCCGTCATGACCTTGCCTTCGTGGATTGTTGCAAGGGTTTCAGCGCGCTTTGCCTCACGTGCCTTTTCAAGGATTACACGTCTTGACAGAACAATATTGCTTCGCTTCCGATTGTATTTCAAGACCTTGAACTCGAAGGTTTCGCCCACCATTTGATCCAAATCGCGCACAGATCGAAGGGACACCTGAGAACCGGGCAAGAAAGCAGGGACTCCGATATCAACCGAGAGCCCGCCCTTAACACGGTTAGTTATTACTCCCCTGACCACATCATCTTCTTCATAGGCCTTCTTGATATCTTCCCAAACCTTTATCTTGGAGGCCTTCTCTTTGGAAAGCAAGACAACGCCACCATCGTCATCCCAGCGCTCCATCATGACATCAATGGTATCGCCCACCTCGGCATCGATCGTACCGTCTGGCCTGGTGACCTCGGCAATGGGTACCTGTCCTTCAGACTTGTAGCCAATATCCACCAACACAAATTCATTGTCGATCTGAACGACCCTGCCCTGCACGACCTGGCCTTCCTCAACCCGCCTGAAGCTTTCCTCATACATCTCCATGAGGTCTTCTTTGCCACCCACAGTTGCCTCGGTACCCTGACCCTGTCTGGCCGCCCCGGGCTCGCCCTGGGCGCCGTTGATAGGCTTTTCCTCAATCTGGGGTGTGTCCTCTCCTTGAACGACCTCCGATCCCTCGGCCTTGTCATCTTGGTCGGACTCTTTCTTCTCGACCTGTAGCCGTTCTTCCGGTCCTTCGGTTACAAGGTCTTCGTTGCCAGCTTCGCTTGCCTCGGCACTCTGCCCAGCTGCCTCAGGCTCGCCCTGGACGCCATTGCTTGAGTCTTCCTCGATCTGGACGGTCTCGTCTTTTCGGAGGGCCTCCGATTCTTCAGCCTTGTCATCTCGTTCGAACTTTTTCCGTTCAATCTGTAGGTCTTCTCCCGAATGTTGGGTTACACTGTTTTTTTCCTCTTCCATCAAAAAATTGCCCCCTTCTCCTCCTTGTTAACTACCGACTGGACACTTTGCCCTTGTAATTGCAGCCTTATAGCAAGCATCTATCCAAAAAACAACCTTTATTTCGCTTGAGTCCCAATGTGGCGAAGCATCGCCTCAACGACCTGTTCAATTTCCAAGCACGTAGAATCGATTCTGATTGCATCATGGGCAGGCTTCAGGGGAGCTATCACTCGGCAGGAGTCGTCCTCATCCCTCTTCTTCATGGCCCCCCTAACCTCCGCTATACTGGTTCCTGCATGCCCTCCGGCAAATTCCCTGTGCCGCCTCAGGACACGTGTGTCGAGGTCCGCATCCAGGTAGAACTTGATATCAGCCCCTGGAAATACGACAGTCCCCATGTCACGCCCTTCAAAGACCACGCCTCCCCGTTTTCCCATTTCCCGCTGAACATCCAGCAGGGATTCCCTTACGACAGACCTTGCCGATACTGCAGATGCAAACATAGCAATCTCCGGGTTTCGTATGGGCTCTGTGATATCATCCCCATTAGCGTACAACCTCAGCCCCTTGGAGCTGTTTTCGAATCTGAGGACGAGATGCCTGCAGATTTTGGCCAGCCTACTGTCATCATCGGATGCACATCCTTCAGACAGGGCAACCAGGGCCACGGCTCGGTACAAGGCACCAGTGTCAACGTAGGTGTAACCAAGCCGCTCTGCCAGCCTACGACTGACCGTGGTTTTGCCAGCTCCGGATGGCCCGTCTATGGTTATCAGAAGACGTTTCACAAAAAAGTATTTTGGATTTAGGAATTTAGGAATTGCGAATTGAAGGAAGTTTATTTGATTTTCAATCTCCCAATCCCTAACCCGGACAAGCCGGAACCAAAAAGAAGTGCCTAAAGTGAACTAAAGTGCCTAAAGTTAAGGAATGCGCTTTCAGCGCAACTTGTTTTTAAGACTGACCACGCCGAAGGCGTGCACATTAATCCTGGCCCAGACCGATCACCAATAGTTTATACTCAAAAAGTCAGGTGTGTAATGATGCATAGCCCAGATCAATATATATGAACGAATCGCACCAGGGCGGGCTTTAGCTCACTTTAGACACTTTAGGCACTTTAGCTCACTTTTTGTTGAA
>DAOVEU010000097.1:0-6775 GCA_030668805.1 Desulfobacterales bacterium | reverse complement strand
CTGTAAGTCTTCTAACCCTTTTTTCTATCTCATCCCTTATCTTGTGTATAGAGCGATCCCGCCCGACTCGCCTGACCTTGCGATGGCGGGCAGGTCAGAAAGCCAGCCGAAACTGCCGGTATCCAATATCTGCCAACACGATAACCTAATAACTATTTATTTTCCATTTATCGAATTATACTTGGTTTTGGTGTTTTGAGGATTCTCAAACAGCTTCAGGAAAATGGGCATATAAAAAAGCCTGGCAAAATACATGAGTGATTCCGCTGAAAAAACCCAATCTGCGGCGTTGCTTCAATTTTCCACTCACTGCGACATACGCTAAGTATGCCTCATTCCTGAAAAATTTTGCGCCTTGCATCTTGGGCTTTTTGAGCGTAATCATATTTCAAAGTTTTTTGCAGTGTAATCATGGGTAGAAAAATATTTATCGCAGCTTTTTCCGTCCTCATAATAATCGCTGTCTTTGTCCTTTACCGGCTTTCGCACCTTGGCGCATTCCTGAAGATCAGAAATTTAAACAATGCAAATTGTTCCATCCTGGCCAACCTGCCTGGCCCTGAAGACCTGCAAATAGACCACAAAAAAGAAATCTTATATTTTATAAGTTATAACCGTTGGGCACCTATGCGTGGCGCTCATGTTCGTGGTGGAATCTACAGCCTGGACCTAAAAGCCCCCCAGGCCGGCCCCAAACTGATATGTCCCGATCAGGCGGAAGATTTTCATCCCCATGGATTCAGTTTGTATCAGGACAATGAAGGGGATAATCTGCTTTTTGTAATCAACCATCGGCAGGATGGCAGGCAAACCGTTGAAGTGAACGACCAGTTACAACACCTTGAAACCATAGAGAGCAGGTTGACCAAGTGGCCCAACGATCTGGTTGCTGTGGGGCCAAGACAGTTTTACCTGACAGATATTAACAGGCCTTATAATGGTATCGGACTTATAGTCGATGCTTTACTTCAATTACGCAAAGGTCGCGTAGTTTATTATGACGGCTCGGATTTTCAAATTGTTGCTGAAAATCTGTCCTTCCCAAACGGTATCAACCTTAGTAACGACGGAAAATCAGTTTATGTATCAGAAACCCTGGCAGGAAATATAAATGTTTTTCAAAGAGACCATGCATCAGGCCGTTTGAATCTTCTAAATTCCCATTTTGTCCGCGTTGGCGTAGATAATATTACTGTTTCACAAGATGGGAGCCTGCTGGTTGCTGTTCAGCCCAATTTGATTGCCCTTGCAAAACATTTTAAAAACCCGCAGGCAACATCTCCCTCGCAGGTTTTGAAAATTAGGATCAATGAAGAAGGGTATGATTTTCAGGAGATTTATAGTAGTTCCGGTGCGCAATTGTCCGGAGCAAGTGTGGCCGCATTATATAAAAACAAGCTTATTATTGGAAGCGCCAGCGAATCAAAAATATTGTCCTGTGAATTGAACCGCACGGATATAAAGTTAAGTGAATGGAAAGAAAAGGGCCGATTTGTTACCATTAAATCACATCAAATATTTTATGTTGTCGAAGGTGAAGGGCCGGGATTATTATTGCTCCATGCTTACCCTACCGCATCGTGGGGGTGGCACCGGATGTGGCCTGAATTGGCCCGGCATTTCAGGGTGGTGGCTCTGGATCTGTTGGGGTCGGGATTCTCGGACAAACCGCCGGTTGGGGATTATTCCATCACTTATTTGACCGACGTTGTTGAGGAACTGCTAGGTAAGTTAAAAATCAAAGAAACACACATCTTGGCCCATGCTTATGGAAGCTTGGTAGCTCAGGAGTTGCTTGCTCGCTTTAATGAAGGCAACCCAGAAATCTATCTTCAGTCCGTGTGTTTCATAAACGGCGGGATATTCCCAGAAGCAGCCAAAACGACCCTGATGCAGAAGTTTCTTCTTACTTCCGTAGGAGGGGCCGTTGCCAGGAATTTTCCTACCCCGTATAGGATTTTTAAACGTAATTTTTCCAATACATTTGGCCCTGAAGCACAACCGTCATCACAGGAAATGAAAGAATTCTGGGAGTTGCTTACCTATAATGACGGCCATCGACGAGTTCCGGAGGTCATCCAGTACTTAAATGAGCGAACTCATAAAAGAGACCGATGGGTAAATGCGCTTCAAAAAACCACTGTACCACTGTGCCTGATAAATAGTCCTTCAGATGAATTGACTGGCGAGGCCACCAATAAACAATGGCGCAAGTTATTACCAGGTTCATCACTCATAGAGCTTGCTCCACC
Organism: Desulfobacterales bacterium; assembly: GCA_030668805.1. GTDB lineage: Bacteria > Desulfobacterota > Desulfobacteria > Desulfobacterales. The sequence continues at coordinate 4,523 of DAOVEU010000097.1, read as the reverse complement.
GGTAGGTCATTATTCGCCATTAGAGGACCCGGATATGGTACTTAAGGCATATTTTGATTATGTCGAAAAATATCTGTAACAGGTTCTGTCAAAAGCTAATATCGTATTTGAATAGATCTAAAAAAAATAGGTCTCAGTACTGTCATTACAATTGAGGTGTAACTATGAGAAATAGCACTAGGCGCATTTTTTTGCCGACTCTCCTTCTCGCTTTTTTCGTTGCATTCAGTTCGTCGGTCTGGGCCGAGACCTCGCAAGCAATGGAGGTGGAACTTCAAGCTGGATTTTCTGCGATCTGGAAAAACGGTATCGGCAGCGGATTCCGCAAGGGCACCAGGAATTTGGGGTTTGCATTAGGGCCGGGCTTGGGCTTGGAAATTTTCGGGAGTGAGAAATCGCACGATCTAGCCCTCGCGTTCGGTCACTACGGTTGGATTTTAAGCGATTTGTTAGCTGAGGGCAATTGGTATCAAGGCAACTTCGAGGTCAGGGGCAATCTTTTCGCAGGGGGTCAGTTTGATCCCCACGGAAGATACGTGGTTGGTGGTTCGGTCGGTCCGCGATACAATTTTATCACCAACAGTCCCTGGGTACCGTATGTGGGCGGTGCCGTGGGACTCTCGGCTACCGACATCCGTGAAGACGAACTGAGTACAACATTTGAATTCAATGTTCAAATAGGATTCGGTACGCATTATTTTTTCCGCGAGGATGTATCCATGACCATGGAGGTGCGCGGATTCCACTTGTCGAATGCCGACATCGAATATCCGAACCACGGCACGAACACAGTCATGTTTCTAATCGGGACGAGTTGGTTTTTTTAATGATAACATACGCTATCAGACGGAAGAAACAAAGGCTGCCTTCCCCGGGAGCAAAAACTTACCATCTCCACTCCGGTCTTCAGGAACAGTCGGAAAACTCCCAATACCAAAAACTCTCCTTTACTTTGCCGAAATCCAGGGAGCGAGCTTCAATATCAAGGCAGGGCTTGACCAGGACGTCCGCAAGCTATATGAGAAAATAATAATCCAACTCTCCTCGATCTTTGAAAAGGGAGTTCTGGCAAAATGAGTAAATGATATGGATTCGATGTATTTATTACGGGAGTTGCCCCTTGATCTGGCAGAGTTAACCGAGCTGGCTCTCGACCTTCGGTGGACCTGGAGTCATGCCGGTGACGCACTGTGGCGGAGGTTGGATCCATGGACATGGGAACGAACTGAAAACCCATGGATGATCCTCCAGGATGTCTCCCAGGAACGTCTTGAACAATTGGCTGAGGATCCGGATTTCAAGGACGAATTGCGGCATCTGGCCGAAACCCGCAAGAGCTATCTAAATGATCCCGGCTGGTACGGGAAGACGTATCAAGACGCGGGCTTGAAACAAATTGCTTACTTCAGCATGGAATTTGGCCTGGGTGAGGCACTTCCTTTATATGCGGGAGGATTGGGCATTCTGGCCGGAGATTACCTGAAAGCTGCCAGCGACCTCGGAATACCGCTGGTGGCTGTGGGTCTGTTCTACCACGAAGGTTACTTCCGTCAAATAATGGATGCCCAGGGTATGCAGCAGGAGGCGTATCCCTATAACGACCCTACCAGTCTACCTATCTCGCCCGTGCGCGCAGCCTCAGGCGGGTGGCTCCATATTCCTCTGGAGCTGCCGGGAAGGACACTGCTGCTCAGGGTATGGTGCGCGAGTGTAGGCCGGGTGTGTCTTTATCTTCTGGACAGTAACGATTCGCTGAACAGCCCTACCGATCGTGGCATCACCAGCAAGTTGTACGGTGGCGGACAAGAGATGCGTCTATTGCAGGAGATTGTACTGGGCATCGGGGGGTGGCGGACACTGGAGGCACTTGGGCTCCAGGTTGAAGTGTGCCATATCAATGAGGGTCATGGCGCACTGGCTGTTCTGGAGCGAACACGCACTTTTATGAAACAGAGTGGACTGTCCTTCTGGGAGGCCTTGTGGGCCACCAGGGCTGGAAATGTATTTACTACTCACACACCGGTTACCACCGGCTTTGATACCTATAGCCCGCTACTGATCGAAAAATATTTTCCATATTTCCGGGACTATCTGGCAAAGCTTGGCATTTCATCAAACGAACTGCTGGCCCTGGGCCGCAAAGACCCGCATAACTCGAGGGAACCCTTCAATATGGCTTATTTAGCCATGCGCGGCTGTTCTACGGCTAATGCAGTAAGCCGACTGCATGGAACAGTAAGCCGGCGAATATTTCGGGATCTTTATCCCGGCTGGCCTGAACGGGAGGTACCGATCGGCCACGTCACCAACGGCGTACACGTCCCATCCTGGGATTCCCCATGGTCAGATGACCTCTGGACACGGGCGTGCGGCAAGAGGCGCTGGCTGGACAACGTGGAGGCTCTGGCAGATTCGATCCGTGGCATTCCTGATGAACAGCTATGGGGATTTTGTGCCGAGGAGCGCCGAGACCTGGTAAACTATGCGCGAGAACGGCTGGCCAGGCAGTTGGGACAACGAGGTGCAGAATCCGGAGTAATCGCGCAGGCATATACGATCCTTGATCCAAATGTCCTTACACTGGGTTTTGCGCGCCGCTTTGCCGAGTACAAGCGTCCAAATCTGTTGCTGGAAGATCCTGAACGGCTGGCCCGAATCCTCACGAATCCGGAGCGGCCTGTTCAGCTCATAGTGGCAGGCAAAGCCCATCCAGAAGATGAGATAGGCAAACGCCTGGTGCAGGCCTGGGTGGAATTTGAGCAGCAGCCGAAAGTGCGCAACCATGTGGTCTTTCTCGAAGACTATGACATCGCACTTGCCCAGGAGCTGGTACAGGGCGTGGATGTATGGATCAACACACCGCGCCGGCCGTGGGAGGCCTGCGGCACCAGCGGCATGAAGGTACTGGTCAATGGGGGCTTGAACCTGTCGGAGTTGGACGGCTGGTGGGCGGAAGCGTACAGTCCAGAAATAGGCTGGGCACTCGGTGACGGTAAAGAACATTCCGAACCTGGCTGGGATAGCGCGGAGGCCGAACAACTCTACTATCTGTTAGAAAACGAGATCGTCCCCGAGTTCTATGCGCGCGATTCGGAAGGAATCCCGCGATCCTGGGTGGCACGCATGCGGGCCAGCATGGCCCAACTTGCGCCGGAATTCAGCAGCAACCGCATGGTGCGTGAGTATATTGAGAAAATTTACCTGCCGGCCGCCTACACATTTCAGCACCGAAGTGCGCAGAACGGTAAGCTTGCAAAGGAGCTCCATTCCTGGGCGACAGAACTGAAAAAATACTGGCATGATGTCCATTTTGCAAATATCGAGGTCCTCCAGAAGGAAAATAAGTGGTCTTTTTCGGTTCAAGTGTATCTTGGAGAATTGGAACCAGATATGGTTAAGATTGAACTCTATGCGGACCCTCAAGATGGGGAGGAACCTGTCTGTGAACCGATGAAACGAGGAGACGCGATACCCGGCGCCGTCAACGGCTATTTCTACCATGCACAAATCGCGGCAACGCGTCCTGCCGAAGATTTTACGCCTCGCATCATACCTTATCATCAAGAGGTGCATGTTCCCATAGAAGTGCAGTTAATATTGTGGCAGCGATAATGGTCTCAAAATAAGGTTGACCCGCAGGGGCAATCCCTATGACAACGCCTCTAAGGCGGGTTTGCACCTTGAAAATTCCCAGAACTTTTCATTTTTTTTGCTTGATATATGACGTCATATTCTATATATTGACGTCATATTTATACCTACGTGACAGGAATCCGTAGAAAAAGCATTCGGAGGTCTAATAATGCGAGAAGAGAAGCTACCCCGGCGGGAAAGAGAAAAACTCAGACACCGTCGCCAGATGCTTGCCGCTGCGCTCGAGCTTTTCTCGGAGAAAGGTTACCACAACGTCTCCATGCGCGAGATTGCCGAGAAAGCCGAGTTTGCCATCGGAACGCTCTACAAGTTCTTCAAGAACAAAGAGGACTTATACAAGGCCCTCGTGATGGAAAAGGCAGGGGAATACCATCGCATCCTAAGTGGTGTTCTTTCCGAAGAAAACGATACCCTGACTATTCTCGGGGACTATATCGCCGCCAAGGCTAGGATTTTTGCCGATAGCATTGCGACCATGCGCCTCTATTTTGCTGAAACACGGGGCGCGAGTTTCAACATCAAGGCCGGCCTCGATCAGGACATTCGCAAGTTCTATAACGAACTGGTAGAACAATTGGCTTCGGTATTGGAAAAAGGTATCCGCGAAAATGTGCTCCGCGAGATGAACCCTTACTACTTGGCTTTGGCCTTGGAGGGGCTCACCAATGCCTTTCTTTTTTGCTGGCTGGAAGACCCTGAGCAGCATCCATACGAGGCGAATGTATCATTGATTTCGGAGTTGTTTCTTAAAGGGTGCTTGGCCAAATGAACAAGACGACGCGATGCATCAGCACAAAAATTATGTCATTCCTTCTCGTGAGCGGTGCACTGTTGCTGATCACAGGTTGTGCTTCTGTGCGCTCTCCTGG
>DAOVEU010000335.1:0-3249 GCA_030668805.1 Desulfobacterales bacterium | reverse complement strand
CGCAAAATCCGCGAAATAGCCTCAAAAAAGACGCGGTAGGAACATCAGTTGCGTGACCCCATTTTCCTCTGTTTTCTGTGGCATCCACATTCCATGTCGGTTTTCCCGTTGACTACTGATAAGGGACCACTGACGGGGCCTTGCAGGACCTGGGCATAAATGGTAGAGGACAGTACATTTGTCGGATAGCTCGGCTATGTGCCGTAAAGGGATTTCAGGTGCGAGCAGTTGTTCAGCGAGTGACAGCGTGCGAGGTTCGTGTGAACGATCAAACCGTGGGGCATATCGGACCGGGGCTCCTTGTACTATTAGGGGTTTCGGTGTCTGATGAGGAGAAAGACGCGGATTATCTGGCAGACAAGATCGCACACCTGAGAATCTTTGAAGATGATGCCGGCAAGATGAACCGCTCCCTCGTTGATACAGGTGGCGAGATCATGGTCGTTTCGCAGTTTACTCTCCTGGGCGATTGCCGTAAGGGTCGGCGGCCATCGTTCGTAGGAGCAGCCCCCCCGGAAAGGGCTGAGAAACTTTACGAGTACTTTGTGGGCCAGTTCAGGCTTAAAGGGATCCCTGCAGCCACAGGTCAGTTCCAGGCCATGATGGCCGTGTCGCTGGTGAATGACGGGCCGGTAACACTGATTATTGAAAGTAAATAAAACGTCTCGGAATTTCTACAACCTGTTGACATTATAGCGCTTTATTAGCTTGGCTGCTATCCCGAGAAAGGAATGATGGAATATTGGAATACTGGAATGATGTAGAAGATAAAAAGACCAAAATCCACTTAAACCCATTATTCCACCATTCCATTATTCCACTATTCCAATTGCGTAGCGAAGCGGAGCTAAGTTCTGAGATATGTCTGAACTTCACCAGGGTTTGGTCTTTCCTAAGGTTCCTCCCACCTGTCCGCTTTTTCCAAAACATGTTGTCCAAGATTAGCAATATCGGAGCCTCCACCAGAATAGAAAATGCAGTTCTAACAGACCAAGAGATAGAATGGATCGATACGGCCTTGAACAAAAACGGTAAAGTAACCGCGTTTGAGGAGAACAGAGGTTTATGTATATTCTCTGCTAAAAACTCACGGTAAGCGCCACATAGGGACCGGACATATCATAATCAAAGACCACATCATCCTCATCTATGTCTATGACAAATGTTTTATAGCCTCCGTGAATATCTATGAATGGGAAGGGAGTCCATGATATATCACCCATGACCTCATAAATTGTATTTCCCGAATAGCCGATGGCGGTCCCCCTTATTCTGGCCTCCAGGATATCAGCCAGTATGCCTACATGCAGATTAAGACCAAGCATGGGAATGGGGAGGGTGAAATCTTCTTTTTCATCACGTGGTGTTGCGGCTCCTGGTGTAGTCTTCAGCCTGACATCACCCTCCAAATATTTGACCTGGAAAACAGCGCCCAAAGAAAAACCGGCCAGTATATTTTCCAGATCCAAGAGATCGTATTGATAGTGGAGGTCAATCATCGTGTATTCAATTGAAGAATCTACTGTAAGATTCGCCGCGTATGTCTTTCCTTTAAAAGTGATTGGCTCTACAAGTGCCTTTCTGCCCGAATAGTCGATTTCCGTATAAGTCAAAGAGAGATGATGGTCGCCAACCCCGACAAAAGCCTCAACAGACGGGTAATTCTCATCATCGATTCCAAGGTCCTTATCAAAATCAATGGTTGTGCCTTCTATACCGGCCTCATCCACTTTTAGGTTACCGTCAAGTGATGGAAACCAATAGTAGCCTCTTGCCCCAATCTCAAAAGCCATTGATGATACCGGTAAAAGCAGAACAGCTAACAACAAAGATAGAGCCAGATAAATCTTTTTCATTAGTCTCCTCCTTCTTTTAGAAAGTTGTTTTCGTTATCAACTATCTTCTTAGGATAGCTTATGACTAATTGAACGTCTCGGAATTTCTACAACTTATTGAATGTACAGGCTTTTTTGAGGTTTGGATTTTTGCCTCGTGCCGGAATGATGGAATGATGGAATATTGGAATGTTGGTTTTTAGCGGAAGTATGTCATTTGTAGACTTCCCTATCAACAGTGGTTTTGCCAATAACCCAATGACCCATTTTGCCAGAACCCATTATTCCAACATTCCATTATTCCAACATTCCAATTGTGAGCGAAGCGAATTAAGTTCTGCTTTCCTCTGGCCTCACATGCAACAACAATACCAAAGCGAGCCATAAATGATAACAACTCGCTTTTTGGGTGGGCCGAAGTTAGGGAGAAACGGACTTGTGTGTCAAGGGAAAAATCGTAACTTGTCAATAACTGGATGTTTGCCTCCTCACAGTGTACCCTCTCCTCCGGCAACACGGTTCCCTCGGTCCATAACAACCTCGATTTGGAGCAAGGCAACCGTGTTGCCGGAGAGGGTTTAGCCCGCCCTGGCGCGACATGCTTAAATTAATCTAGTAAGCCTACAATCCCGGTCTGGGCCAGGGGTGAGGGGACGCAACATATCCCCGAACTTTTTAAGAAGATACTTGTGCTCCCCCTCAGTTCGCCAAAAAGACGGCGGATTTTCAATCTGCCCTTTTCTGCCTCAGGCAGAGAGAGGGTATGGCATCAATTGCGTCTTCTGGCGTAGTGACATAGTGAATCCCCTCCATGTTTGGCCAAGTGTGGAGGCCTATTACTGGCTTTCCCAGTTTCAAGGCAATGCTGATCTCAGATAGGGTGCCGTATCCGCCGGAGATCGCTACCAGGATGTCAGAGCTTCGTACGACCAAAATATTTCGGGCATGGCCCAGGTCGGTCACGATCGGAATGGTGACATACTGATTGGTGTGGGCCCTGTCAGGGCCAGGAAGGATACCCACTGTCTGTCCCCCTGCTTCACAAGCACCGCGGCAAGCACCTTCCATCACACCGCCCAGCCCGCCACATACGAGGATGGCACCCATCCTGGCTATTCCAACCCCGACCTCTCGTGCCAGTTCATAAATCTCGTTGTTGCAGTTACCTGCCCCGATTACGCCGATCATCTTCATGGCCTTATCTCCTCCAACAATCTGATGTCTCTGAATTTCTACAACTCATTGAAATAATAGCGCTTTGTTTTGCAGATTACAAACGCCAATCCTCCGCCCCCTCCTTTTTGCGTATCATTTTAGCCTTATGAAACAACACGATTGAAGGGAGCTCGAATGATGATCAGATTTTGAACTGGGTAACTGTCTGAGGGCCTTAGTGAGCATTGAGAAAGAACGG
>DAOVEU010000203.1:0-4696 GCA_030668805.1 Desulfobacterales bacterium | reverse complement strand
CCGGCCGGTGACCCTGAGGCCGTGCTCCAGCTACAGGTGAATGCCATTGATTATTCCCCTTATTTGGGCAAGCTCGGCACCGGCAAGGTGGTAAACGGCTCCGTGAATATCAATCAAAATATCGCGGTAGCAAAGCGGGACGGCAGCCTGACGCCGGCCCGCATCACCAAGATATTCCGGTTTGAGCTGGACAGGAAAGTACCTGTCGAGGCGGCCAGCGCCGGGGAGATTGTGGCTATGGCCGGCATGGATGACATTACTGTGGGCGTTACCTTCACCGACCCGGATGACCCCCAACCCCTGCCGCTCACCAATATAGATCCGCCCACCATCGCGATGCATTTCATCCCCAACGATTCTCCCTTCGCCGGCCAGGAAGGCAAATTTGCCACCTCACGCCACCTGGAGGAACGCCTGTTCCGGGAGACCATGGCTGACGTCGCTCTTAGTATGGAATCCCTGGGAGCCGGCGCCGGGTTTAAGGTCTCGGGCCGCGGGGAGCTGCACCTTTCGATCCTTATTGAAAAGATGCGGCGCGAGGGATACGAGTTCCAGGTAACCAGGCCCCAAGTCATCATGAAGGAAGAAAACGGCCAACTCCAGGAACCCTACGAGGAATTGACCATTGATGTGAACGAAGAGTACCAGGGACCGGTCATTGAAAAGCTGGGCAGGCTGAAAGGACGGATGCTGGAGATGAGCCGTCGCAATGAGATGATCCGGTTAGTCTACAAGATTCCTACGCGAGGGCTTATTGGCTTCCGCAGCGAATTTCTCACTGATACCAAGGGTATGGGCGTGATGAACTATGTCTTTGCCGGCTATGGTCCCTTTGCCGGCAAGATCTTAAATCGCACCAGAGGCGCGCTTGTGGCTAAGGAGACCTGCACGACGGTGGCTTATGCCCTCTTCAATCTGCAGGAGCGGGGTTGCCTCTTTCTGGAGCCAGGGGTCAAAGTCTATGGTGGCCAGATCATCGGTGAGCATTGCCGGGCTGGCGACCTGGTGGTAAACCCAGCCAAGGGCAAGAAATTGACAAACATGCGGGCCGCGGGCTCGGATGAAAACGTCATCCTCACTCCGCCACATCGTCTGAGCCTCGAGGACTGCATTGCCTTTATCAACGATGATGAAATAGTGGAGGTGACCCCGGCTGCCATTCGGCTGCGCAAGCTGAACTGATAGGAAAAACTGATAAGAAATCGCAAAAAGCGATTTCTTATCAGCTTTTGAGTTCTTGAATTTCGTCCGTTGGTAGCTCAAAAAAAACGGATCAAAAAAGCTTATTGCGAATTCATCTCAACTAATAGACGTGCTTTCACCTTTTTATGATTTAGAATAGCGCATTCTCCACCTAAATTCCCTATTTCGAATTCCTTTAGACGGATTTGCCCTGTTGTATATCTCGTAAAGCGCCTTATGTTGAATTGCTAAATTCACTCTGTTGAATCGCCTGGTCCATACCTTCTTGGCTCTATACGGTCTGTTGAGCTCCGAATCGGCCTCTGTAGACGGCGGAATTGATTCAGGGCGTCCTGAGATTACCGCCTTTTGACGCCTCTTGACATTCGAGGCCTGTGCAGGGTAGCCTTTTCACTAAAAAGGGCCACTGATGGCCCTACTTTTTGAATTGCTCGAAAAACCAATTTCCTATAAATTGCCTGGAGCCCATCGCCATCCGACAAACAATTGCCAGTCAGTCTCAAGTTGGGGGCCATCCAGGTCCTGGTAAATAGGGAAACCTCCTTCGATTGATAGCCGATGTCCACTGAGTTTTCCTTTTGGGGCATAGAGATTGGCACCGAACAACAGATCAAGGCGCTGTCGGCCACGTCTATCAGGATCAGCCGTTGGAACCACTGCCGGGTTTAAATCAGGATCGGCTCCATCGATATTGCCCCAAATTTGCCAATCGAGCCGAGCCGAGGTACTCAGCCACTCAGTCCATCTACGAGCTACCCATCCAGTTTGTAAGTAGCGATTGCCCAAGGTGTACTCGTTGTCGTTCTCGCCAAGTCTGATCATCCCCATGGCCTGGCCCCCCCAGGACCAGTTTTCCGTTTGTCCCAGGTAGGTGATGCCAGGGAACAGATCAAATGTACCAGACCCTAACTGCATGGGATAAGGGAGTTTTTGATTCGGTCCAGCCGGTGTGTCATCCTTCTCATCAATAGAGCCTGTAGGGAAACTCAGCCCTGCATTGAGATGAAAGCGATGGCGACCTATCCTTCGTAGGATATAGAGCGCCGTAAGTTTAAGATCGCCGATCCCCGATGATTCAGTCGTAAATTTCACGTTTGTCCGGGTGACATGATCCATAGACATCCGGATAAAAGGGAGCATGGCCATCAGGGTGAGATGATGAGTAGGGGCATACATCACCCCTACCATGTGCATCTGCATTGTCATGCGGATAGGGGTGACAGGAAAATCCCTGAGAACCTCGTTTGTGCCGATCCTATCGGTCCTGTCTCGATTTCCATCCATCTCCATGAACATGAATAAATAGGAGAACATCCATTTACGGGCGTGATGAGTATTCCCTGCCTTTACACCTATAGGTGCATGTCCATCCGGACGTGCCGAAGTCCATTGGGGCCCAGCCATCATAGGCATCTCCATCGTATGGCCTTGCTGAGTTTGGGACCAGACAGCCGGAGAAGCAAAAGCAACACATGCAAGGACTATTAAGCAACTTCTCACTATATGTATCATCTACAAATCCTCCCTAGTTTGTAATCTGATTTCAGCCAATTGTGTTCTCATCTATTTTTAGTATACTGCTCCCAGTACAATCCTATTCCACGCCGCTGCCAGAGGGGCAGTTCGTTGAAATTGATACCGTGTTGAAACAGGAGTTCGTTCTGGAAACCGAATGATTTCTTGTGGAGCATCTGCGATGCTTCCCGGACGCTTTTCCCGGCCTGGCGTAGCGTCCAGTAGCACCAGCCGTGCAGAGCATTTCTCGCAGCCTCCGCCTGGCGCCAGCAGAAGTAGTCTGCCACCGCAGAAACCTCCACTCCCAGCCAGATCCGACTGTCAAAATGGACAGTCTCGCCGACGGCCTGGGTGAAAAAGGAACTGGCTATACCCGCCGAAATAGAGATAACTTTTTCTACCCTGCAATCAAAGAATCCCCATTCTCGTGGTAACAGAACCGAAATTTCATCACTCATGGTGTAGGCATAGATTACTTGCAGGTCCTTGAGTAAAGCCCTTGCGGTTTTTTTCATCAGATCGCGGAAGCGGGAATCGAAGGGTTTGTTAAAACGTTTGCTGGTATAACGCCGGAACCCTCGGCCGTCCACTCGTATGACCGTCCAGGTGCCGGGAAGAAGGCGAAGTGACCGAAAGTATTCCTGGGAGCGCATCCGTTTTTCCAGGTCATCGGGTTTCATGGACTTGGACTCCTTTTTCCAAGTTGGTTACGCGCACACCAAGAAGATGCAATTTTTTCAGGAGCTGGAAATGATTCAGGCATTGTGCAATGGCAAGGGCGTAAGTCTATTAAGTCTATAATGTGGTTTTATTATATTTAAAGGGATTTTTGCATCTCGCCAGTGCTTGAAGTTGAGGACAGTAGTGTTGATTCGAGGTCATAGGTTTGGAGTTGATAGGAAATCACTTTTTGGTTGATAGGAAGTTGATAGGTTGGTTGATAGGAAATGTTGATAGGAAATCGCTTTTTGCGATTTGGGCTGAAACGGCACTCCCAAGCACCACACACTGACTTCTATAGCACTGTTGGAAGCTGCAGGTCAAGGAATTTTCAATGTGTCGCGAAAAAGAGGGAAAAATAAATATTTCGGCCCCTGGAGAAGTTAATTCACGCATATTTTGCGCGCACATGGCCAATAGCTACCTATAAAAATCAGCTGGAATAGATGTTTGCTGTCTGCAACAAGAATTGATCTTGTCACAGCAGGAACAGATTCAAATTCTAAGAGATGAGATCGCCAGGTTAAAGAACCAGAAACCCAAGCCCAAAATTAGACCATCCAATCTGGAAAATCGTCCTGATAAAGAAAAGGAGAATAGTGAGCAAAAGTCAGGGAAGCGACCAGGGTCAACCAAGAGGAAAAAAGATCTCCCAATCCATGAAACTATTGATATCCCTCCGGACAACCTGCCTGAGGACATCCGTCTTGTCAGGGCGATTAGCCCGATTTAAGGGATATGACTGTTTCACAGTTCAAGATATCGTAATCAGACCGCATAACACACTTTACCGTTTAGAACGCTGGCAGACCCCTTCATAGGTTGAGCGCTATGAAAAAATATATTGTTATTTTCTACAAAACTTGTTATTTTATTTGTTTGACTGCTTAACACTATGGTGGTGGGGCCTTCCGGGCACGGTTTCCGGCACGTCCTGCCATTGAGTTTTTATCGATCACTGACCCCTCCCTTGCTTTCATCAATCCATGAAATTGCAGCGGCACGATTGGTCGGCGACGACGATATGTTTACGCTGGTCTTATCAGTGCTGCCGCCGTAAGTACCGATCAGGACATATGTTTGCCCTGCGGCTTGTACTCTGAACTCTAACCAGGTTTCTGTCTCGGAACAGCAACCCTGTCTGGTCTTGAGCGTAGTTGAAGGATGGCGTTTTTGCACTACTCGTTGCAGTTATTTTTAAACTGCAGAAATAACCCATTTCAGAACCGGTATTATTAAGGAAATTATTATGTCCTTT
>DAOVEU010000268.1:0-3873 GCA_030668805.1 Desulfobacterales bacterium | reverse complement strand
AATTGTCTTTCAGTAATGTTGATGATGCAGCCCCGATTCGGCTTGTTGAAAAACATGATCGTGCAGGGGGACTTCAAAGAACTCGCCAGTCGCCAGTTATCCTTTGCCATGTTGTTTTCAAAGAACCTGATCAGAGACTTTACCTCCACGCGGCCTCTCAATACCAGGACACCGGCTGTGAAGTCAGGGGCATGATAAAAAATAAAAGACCTCTTCTTATCCACCTTGAGTTCTGAAGGAACCAGAACATCTTCAAAGTCGTGGTAAAGAGGTGCCGGTGTTTTATCCTGCTTGCTTGCAGCAGGTTCTGCTCTCTCCGCCCCTTTGGTACTTGTTTTCAAGCGAGCGCAGCCCAAAAAGATGGTGCAGACAAGCAATAGCACTGAAATCCCCACACAAACCCCGAATCGTCTTAAGTCTCTCATAACAATCCCTCCTAATAGTATTTTGGATTTTTGATTGCCGATTTGGTTTCAGGTTTCGGGTTTCAGGTGTCAGTGTTCAGTGTTCAGGTGTCAGGGAAGTTAAACGGCAGTGCTGAAACCTGACACCCGACACCTGGTTTCTGACACCTCAATCCTCGGGTATGGGCCAGCCTTGAGGGAGGGGTTCATCGTTGTCACTGGGTTCTCCCCTGAAACCCGAAACCTGAAACCTGAAAACAGATTCTCAAAATTAACAAAAGTCTACCCCTATTAAGCGAATGATAGGCAAACTATTTCTATCAATCTCAGAAAATATAGTCAAGAACCATATTCGAATCATTCTTCCAAACGAGACAGCCTTTCTACCCCCAGCCGCATGGGCCAGAACACGGCCAACACATTGATAGCTGCCACCAATGCAAAGGAAAGGATGATCCACATCCAGTGGACCAGTGGTATGGCCTCCCCGCGAAGCCTGGCCATAAAAATTGTGTACACGGAACCTGCCTCCAGTACAATGACTGATCCAACAAAACCCATGCACAGGAACATAAAGAGCATGCCGCCAAACCCGGTAGCCACCTGCGCCATGTTCTCAAGACGAAAATTAGGATAGGCAGCACCCAGACCCACACCCATGGCCGTGATACCAAATACCATGAAAAAGACAGTGATTGTGGAAAGTCCCATCATAAAGGGAGTCACTGAGAGTAACTTGTTTGAAAGCACGACAAGTATTTCGGATAGGATGAGCAGAGGCCATAGGTACGTCCAGAACTTCACCCAAAGGAAGGTCTTCAGGGGGATGGGTGCCGATCTTATGACCCAAAAGGCTTGCCCCTCGATACTCACCGCCGGGAATACAAAGCGTACTGCGATAGCGGCAAGCACAAAACCGGCCAGGCCCATGTTCAAAAACGACAGGATGTTTTGAAGATAGAAGGTCTTGATAGGGGCCTTGTCAATAGGCAGCACCTTGAAGTTGTAAAGATAGACGACGATGAGGGCCACCAACAAAAAGAGCTGAGACCACTGGGTGTTATCCCGCAAGAAGGTCTTAATATCCTTGGAAAGAAGTGCACCGACCTTGCCGGAAATCGGCAGAAGCCGCTTCCAATACATTCCAAAGGGTCTCTTTCTGCCCCGTAGCGCCCGGCGGGCCACCTGGGCCTTTGAAACGCCTTTGAAATAAAAGATACGAGCAAGCTTGATCTCGAGAAAAACCAGGGACAAAGCACCAGTCGTTGAAAGCCCCAGATAAAACAAGGGCGTACCACCTCTGCCCCTCAAGACAGGCCATAAGGTCTCGAGTATCCACGTGGTAGGCAGAAACGGGGAACCAGGGGCCTCAAGAGACCTGAGATAACCCGCCACGGTCGCCAGAGCGGTCGGGTCTACCAACCTTTCCGGCCTCATGAATCGAAACATAAAATATAAAAGGACGACCAGAACCATGGAAAGGAGAACAAAGATGTCCCGCATCCGGTTAGCCGGAAGAGATACTACCAGAAGCAAAACAAGCAGTGTCCCGATGGCAGAGGCCAGCAGGCAAAAAGGAAGGAGCGAGCCCAACAAGACGAGATAGAAATCCAGACTTGCGTCATAGACCAGAGCGTACGCCAGGAATACGGGCAGGCCGAACAAAAACAGCATCCAGGAACTGTCAAAGGTGCTCTCAAGCCACCGAGCCAGGAAAACCTTTTCAACCGTGACCGGAGCCGCGTGGATCAATGGCAGGTCTTTTGAAAGATAAAGCGTGGAAAGGGCCGTAAGGATACTGCTGAATATAAGGATAGAAAAGAAGGTAAGAAGCACCATGGACAGGAGCTTTCGGGCCAGGATATCGCCGAATCCTTCAACACCCTGAAAGTAGCTCAGGACACGATAGAACACCGCAAAGATCCCTGCCCAAAACAGAAAGCTTATCAGGGCAAGGAGAATCCTCACCCATGCCCTACCTTCAAGCCGCCCCTGAAGCCGGTGCCTGAAAGCCCATATGCGAGGTTTCAGCAGTGTTAGTACGGTTTGCACGGTCGGTCTATCCTTGACAATAACAGTCCATTTTTGGTAGATCAACTAAAAAGTCTATCCAAACATATTTGAAATTATTTTCTTTTCGGTGAGACAGGATTTACAGGCCTGCCCTGGCGCGACAGCCGAGGAATAAGCTGTTTCATTCGAAAACCCGGTCTGGGCCAGGGATATTCAAGATATTTTTTGCCTTTCCGGAAGAAAGGCAAAAACCTTAATCCCTCTTCGAGGGAACGGCCGTTCTCAATTAGACAGGATCAACAGGATGAACAGGATGGTGTTTTCTGCCTTTCCAAAAGAAAGGCAGAAACAAGAAATCCGTTAAATCCTGTGAATCCTGTCTGGTAAAGAAACATGGCTTTTCCCGCCGCCCCGGTGGAATAGCCTCGGGATTCCACAGGGCAGGCAGGCGAATTGCGTTTTCTCGCCTTCATCTGGAAGGTGAGAAAGCACCAAAAGAATCCAAACAATCCCTGGCCCAGACCTGACATATAGGCGGATTGGCATGAAACCCAACTCTACACATAGGGTGCCACCGGTTACCTGTTCCAGGCAAGTCGCGCCAGGGCGGGCCTGTCAATCCTGTCGGACAAAAAGTACACGACGTCCCAGTTTCGATAATCCAAATGCGCAGCAATTTACGACGTTACATATAACAAAGACCCATAGGAGGAAAAACCATGAAAACATCCATAGGCATGACAGTTACCGAGCATATTCTGGAAAAACAGCGCGAAAACCCTGAGGCCACAGGTGCTTTTACCCGGCTCCTTGCAGAGTTGATTGTGGCTGCAAAGATCATCTCAAGGGAGGTCAATAAGGCCGGGATTGTAGATATCCTGGGGTATGCTGGTCGCCAAAACATTCAGGAAGAAGACGTGCAAAAGCTTGATGAGTTTTCCAATCGCACCATCATTGAAAGGATGGGTCACATCGGCCAGCTCTGTGTTATGGCATCTGAGGAAGACGCGGATATCATTGAAATTCCTGCCAGGTACCCCAGGGGGAATTATGTACTCATCTATGACCCCCTGGATGGCTCATCAAACATCGATGTCAATGTGAGCATAGGCACCATCTTTTCCATACACAGGAGAATAAGTGACGGGGAAGATGGCACCTTAAGTGATGTGTTGCAACCCGGGTACAAGCAGGTAGCCGCAGGCTATTTTATCTACGGCTCCAGCACCATGATGGTCTATACAACCGGGCAGGGGGTTCACGGCTTTACGCTCTTTCCGGGCATAGGAGAATTCTTGCTTTCCCACGAAAACATTGAAATTCCGGAGCGTGGCAAGATCTTCAGTGTGAATGAAAGCTATTACAACTACT
Organism: Desulfobacterales bacterium; assembly: GCA_030668805.1. GTDB lineage: Bacteria > Desulfobacterota > Desulfobacteria > Desulfobacterales. Next base: position 85 of record DAOVEU010000268.1, on the reverse strand, counting down.
GGAGTGATGGTGTCAGGCGTCTGGTGGAACATTTCAAGTCTCCCGACACCAAGCCACCCTATACTGCCAGATACATCGGCTCTTT
>DAOVEU010000300.1:0-3549 GCA_030668805.1 Desulfobacterales bacterium | reverse complement strand
AAAGACGACCTCGGGATACGAGCCAGGGGGCGAAAAGCAAGGGAGATAGAGGGGCAATTTGAACTTCGAGAGCCAGAGGCGACCTATCACGGCCATTTTGAGGCCAAAAAGGCCGATATAGGGCCTGAAAACACGTACTTCCGGAACGATTATCCTGAGATATTAGAGACATAGCTTGGTCCGACCCCGAACTTGAGATATTAGAGACATAGCTTGGTCCGACCCCGAACTTGCCGAACTTGCATAGCTTGGTCCGACCCCGAACTTGATTGCATACCGGAGCTCATATTGCCAAGAAAAAGCGAGGCGGCCGACGACGTCAAAACTTGTCCCTTAAGCAGGAAGCACAACTCCTTGAACCCTTTTTCCAAAAGGCTCGTGAAGGCGCCCCCCTTGTGGTGGCTGACATCCGCAAAGCTTATGAAACAGCTGTCGGTAAAAAAGTCCCGGCTTCCACAGTCTATCGACTGCTGGCTCGCCACGGATGGAGCCCGCCCCGTGCTGCAAATCGTTCAAAGGACCAAGATTGAATGTAACCGCCATGAGCATTTTGAACAAATCTTCCTCCACTGGTTGTCTCGACGTCAGCCCTCAGTTCGTTTGGTCCACTCTGTGCTCAAGCCTTCGAGAGTCTGTTCTTGCCGACCTTACCTGTGTGCTTGTGGAGGTTATTGCTGATGCTTCACTCAGATCTTGTGACTCCTGGTCATCTGTCTCGCTCGGCGATGATTTACATCCGTCAGTCAACCCCTCATCAAGTCATTTCCAATCAGGAAAGCCGGCGCCTCCAATACGCTCTCAAGCAGCGTGCCCTTGACCTTGGCTGGCATGACGACGATATCCTTTTCATCGACTCCGATCTGGGCATCTCCGGTTCATCTGCACAGGGGCGAGATGGCTTCAAGGACCTTGCCGCCAGGGTCTCTCTGGGACAAGTGGGTATCATTCTGTCTACTGAGGTCACCCGCTTGTCTCGCAATTGTTCTGACTGGTATCCACTGCTTGATGTCTGTGCGTGCCTATATGAACTGTCTCATAGCAGACCGAGACGGCATCTATGATCCCGGCGCTCCAAATGGTCGCTTACTCCTGGGGCTGAAGGGCCAAATGTCTGAAATGGAGCTACACATGATCCGTTCCCGGCTCTCGGCCGGCATCCTTAACAAAGCCAGACGAGGAGAGTTGGCTCTCACGCTGCCCGTTGGGCTTGTCAGGGGCCAAACCGGGACCGTTCGCAAGGACCCCGAATCAGGAGGTTCAAAGCCGTCTCGGATTGATATTTACCACATTCCTTCAAGTAAAATCGGCCAGCAAGGTGCTGCGACTCTTCAACAATCAAGGACTACTCATTCCCAGAAAAAACCGTTTCGGCGACGTCGTCTGGAAAAATCCCTCCGTCTCTGTCATATTAGACATCCTTAAGAATCCAGCCTATGCTGGCGCCTTCGTCTATGGTCGCACCAAAACCGTTCGCTCAGGGCCACCACCGGGGCGACCTATACAAAAAAAACTCCCTATGGATCAATGGAGAATCCGTGTGAACGATAAGTACCCTTCCTATATCTCGTGGCAAACCTACGAAAAAATCCAAGCCATGCTCAAAGACAATTACGCCCAGTATGATCGCAACAAATCCAGAGGCGTGCCAAGACCCGGTTCCGCTCTTGTCCATGGCATTGTCTATTGCGGCGAATGCGGACACAAAATGGTTGTTCAGTATAAAACCGGCACCCGCTATATCTGCAACTACCTACGCCAGCAGCATGGCAGCTCAGTTTGCCAATATATCCCCGCCGATCCGGTTGACAAGAAAGTTGTTGAGGCATTCTTTGCCGCTTTGTCTCCCGTAGAGATCGATATCTACACACGGGCCATGGAGCAAAAGAAACAAGCCGACGAAAAAGTAAACCACGCCCATGCCCAGCAGGTCGACCGACTGCGCTATGAAGTCGCGCTTGCAAAACGGCAATACATGCAAGTAGACCCGGAAAACCGGTTGGTTGCCTCAGAGCTTGAAAAACGATGGGAGGATGCCCTTCGGCAGTTAAAACGCGCAGAAGAGTCCCTTGCGCAAAGTACACTCGCACCCGTTATCCCGCTCAAAATCACAGCAGAAATCAAAGAGGCGTTTACACAAATTGGCAGGAAACTGCCCGACATTTGGAATACAGGTGCACTTTCGCATGAGCAAAAAAAAGCGCTACTTAGATGCCTTATTGACAAGGTCATCATTCACCGGGCTCGACGCGACCTGGTCCACACACGCATTGTGTGGAGGGGCGGCGCTACAAGCTCTTTCGACATCTCCATTCCGGTAAACTCCCTCGCCGAGCTTCCTCGTCTTCAACAGATGGAGCAGCGAATAGTTGAGTTGAGTCGACAGGGTAAACCCGATGAAGACATTGCCAAAAAGCTGTCAGCCGAGGGCTTTAGATCGCCGATGAGCCACCACTTGTTGCCCAGCACGGTTAAAGGCATTCGTTTGAAACACGGCATTATGCAAAAACGTAGTCAGTCCCATCCCCGCCGGATTGCCGACTATCTCACCGTGCCTCAAATCGCCCAGGGCCTTGACATTTCCAGACACTGGATCTATGATCGAATTCACTCAGGAGTCATCAATGCCACGCGAGACACCAAAACCGGCCTCTATCTCTTCCCACACAAACCACACACCCTTGAGCAGTTCAAAAAACTCAAGGCCGGTCTCATCAACACCTTGGGTTGTTGAAGGGGGTATCAACATGGGTGATCCAACAGTCCTGTAATATCCGCGCTCACGATCCAGCCAATGTTCAGTTTGCGACACCTCTCCCGAAGTTCGTGAAGTGCCTTGTGCTGGCTGTGACCCTTCCTAAATGCATGGGAAAAATCATAGAAGTCCACCTCATATATGGTATTGAGGATGGTAGCTACTGCCCTTTGAACAATTTTGTCCTCAAGACAGGGTATACCTATTGGCCTCTTTTTCCCGCCTTCCTTGTCTATCCACATCCGCTTCACCGGTGTAGCAACGTACTGACCTCTCCGCAGCCGTTGATATAGATTATAGAGGTTTTCATCAAGATTCTTGGCGTACTCTTTCGCCGTAACCTTGTCTACTCCGGAGGATTTGCTCTTACGTACCTTCCTGAAGGATTTCTTCAGTAAATACAGATCTATCCTATGAGCCAAGGATATGAATATTAAATCTGGATCACTCTCTGCCAGCATTCTGATCCTGACAAGAGACGACTCATTCACTAACAGCGGTGGGCCACCCCCTGCCTGAACATCGAGATCCTGCCTGGAATCGCAAGCTCCCTGTTTCGCAATTCCCTGGTTTACCGTTGATATGGTTTGTGACATCTGAGTATCTCCCATAGTTCCTACCAGAGAAACGTTATGCCCGGCTTCACCTTCCCTGCAGTGGGTCGCTTGGGCCTCACTTCCCCACCTTCCCGGCCAGTCATACAGCACTGTCCATCGGTACTATGATCCGCTAAGACTTCCAAATGCTCATCTCGGGTTTGTTCGCTCTTCGCTATCCGCCCCCGATACCTTGTATCG
>DAOVEU010000091.1:0-6917 GCA_030668805.1 Desulfobacterales bacterium | reverse complement strand
GGTACCCGAAGATACTTGCTCTTTGGGATCGGAGCGGACGTGGTATGGCGTTGCACTTTACACTTTCCGCTGAGTTCCGGTGTTAGGCAGGCCGACATCATTTGATAAATCTATCAAAATCAGTCAGGGTCTTCAAACGGCGTCTCCACACTTGCTTTGTTTCCCGTTTCAAGGTTTTTCACGTCAAAAATGGCATGAACAGTTATCATGTAGCAAGGAGGGGTCTCAATGTTGCCTCTTAGGAAAATCCTTTGCCCAACAGACTTTAGTGAACCATCTTACAAGGCGTTGAAGGCGGCGAACGAGTTAGCCTTGCACTTCTCTGCTGCACTGGTTCTGGTTCACGTTGTCCCTCTAGTGATTGACATACCGACTTCCGCAGATTTTTATATCCCTTCGGATGTACAGACAGCGAAAGCTCATGCAAAGAAATCGCTCCAGGAAGTGGTTGAGAAAAGGATATCCGAGAAAGTTAGAATACGTACGAAGGTAGCTATAGGAGATCCCGGTGATGAAATCGTAAGGACGGCTGCTGATGAGAATGCAGACATTATTGTGATAGCAACGCATGGTCTGACGGGCTGGCGAAGACTTATTTTCGGATCGGTAGCCGAGAAGGTCGTCAGGCTTGCTCCATGCCCTGTGCTAACGATCAGTCTCCACTTGAAAGGAGATGAACGTAAACAGTAAAAGCTCGCGGTCTCTTTCTCCTATGCTCGCCCCACAAAAAGCGAGTTCTTATTGAACAACGATTATTGCCTTTTTAACCATCAACAAGGGAGGTAGAATATCATGCGCAGAGTCCTGTATTCAGTTCTGATCCTTGCACTTACCCTGCTACTTTTCACCAGTTGCGAGGCCACCAAAGGTTTAAAGGGTTCGATAACTTCCAGGGTGAGATCTTTCACCTCCAGCGTGGATGATGAACTCTTTTCTCAGGTGCCGGCAGAGAATCGACAAGGGGTCCACAAGGCCGAGTTTGACCTTAAAGTTGCCGAGGAAAAGGTTAGGCTCGCCGACCTCAAGTGTAAGCTGGCTCGTCTTCAGAAAAAATATGCAGGCGATGAGGAAGACGTGGCCGATAAGTACCGCGATAAGGCGTCGGTTGCCGTGGACCTCGCCAAGTTGGAGGCGATTGACAGGTCAGGTCTGGGTCAAGAGGAAGACAACGTCAAGGCCATAGCTGATCTAAAGTCTAAGAAGCTTAAACTTGAAGCCGATACGATCAAGATAGAGGCCAAACTGTTTGCCACCGAACGTCAGATCAAAGACCTGACCAAACAGATAGAGGAACAGGCAGAAAAGATCGAGGGAATGAAAATGTCCGATGAGCAAGAAGAGGAAGCAATCGAGAGCCCGCCGATAGGCGAGGAGGAGCAGAAAGAAGAAAAGGTTGAGACTCCGGGCTCGGAGGAAGGGAAGACCCTATTCTAACTGGATAACCACCCTGCTTCCTGCTACGTCGGTAACCGATAGCTTTTTTCCTCCAACGATTTTTCCGTCAACAGCTTCGCTGAAAGAATCAGCATTTCCTTTATATAGGACAGAAAGGTCGAGCTGGCCCCCGCCGAAGCTGCGCTTATTCACAGAAACCACATCAGAAAGCTCGCCGAGGACTTCTCTGGCCGCCTTTTGCATCTTAAAATTTGCAACGTTCTTAATGATCACGTCGAGGGGAATGCCGTTATTGATCATATCCTGGAAGGAGGAGACGATTTTTTCAAAAAGCTTTCTGTCCATTAGCTTTTTTGCTGCCTTTTCCGCAGCTTTGGCCTTGGCAACGTCTTCTGAAATATGGACTGCTGCACCGCTTGCCGATTTCGATGCAATGATCCTGGCACTAGAACAGTTGACCACTTTTGCCGTAATATTGGCCTGGCCCGACTTCATGCCGGAGTTGCTGAGGAAGGTGCTGGTCACGAGGCTCTTGGTAACCCTTCCAACAATCACATACTCTGCACCGTTCGATGCGCCGATCTGGGCTGCGGCCAAAGGATCGCCTTTTGCTGCCCGCTGTATAAGCTGATCATCCTTCTGCATGAGTACAGCCACAACCGCTGCATCCACGAGTTCAAACTCTTTTTCGGTCAGGTAGTCGAGAATCGCGTTCTCTGCATAGTTTCCGTTCTCTTCCCGTATGACCACCATCATGCGAGGCTTGTCCATGGACTCGAGGAGGATTTTCAGGGCAAGAAGGTCCGCCTTAATGCTCGCAAGGGAAACAACGGCCCGTATTCTTAGATAGAAGATGTCGTCCTGCTGCTTTTCTTCGTGCAGAACATCATATTTCTTGACTGAACCCGTTGTCTTGGTGAGGATAATATCTCTCTGAAGTTCAAAATTCCTTACTTCGGTCTGTGATATGAGAACCGTACCGATTCCCTTCTCAACAGCGTTTCGCTTTGCTTTAAGGAGAGCATCGCCCTTGGATAGGCCGTAGCCTTCTGCTTCAACGGTAATATCACCTTCAGACATTTCTGCAGAAACAAGCGCAGGACACATGCATATAAGAAGTATTGATAAAAGTGGCACTATTTTAGATTTCATGTTTCCCCTCCCCATCGCTAATATGGTGTCTCGGAAATGTAACTTCTCAAAAAGTTTGGAGTATTTGTTGATTCCCCCTCACCTTCCCCAAAGCTATTGAGTAGTCACGACCTCACTGCTTAACTTAACCATAGCCTCCCTTTTTAATAAAATAAGTATGCTTATGTCAAGCAAGGCATTATCTCGACTCAGAAACAGTGGGGTTGAGCCAAAATCGTGTATCAGAAATTATCGGAAATGCCAATTTTGGCAATATCGATACTTTGCTCTCTCAAGGCCATGACATGGCATACATTGCCAGGCATTATAACATGGACCTTCCATCTTTCTATTTACCGCGGAGAACGCCAACCCGCCTGCCACCCGCCTGCCATCGCCAGGCATACCGGACACCTTCAATGCTGGCATCTGTGGCAATGGCGGGCAGGTCGCCAGACACGACGGACAGCTTCAATGCGGCCATGTGTGACAATGGCGGGCAGGGATCGCTGAGTATGAAAACAAAGGATTTTGTTGAATTTATGTCCTTCTGCGTGCTTTGCGGTCTCCGCGGTGAAGTATTACGAAAAGGTTTGCTCCCATAGCACATGTCTGGTATAAACACGCCACTTATTGTGGATGAAAGGACAACCGCCACCTATGGAGGCAAGGAGGTATTCCAACATGGTGTCGATCCTTGAAAAGGGCGGTGGAACATTCAAAGGCATCAAACTACTCCTATGCGAGAATCCCCTGGCGCCCATCCAGGAGGCTGTTGTGGCCGCACCGGCGGAGGTGCCGCAAAGCAACTACTACACCGAGCCCTATTCTGAGCCCTTGCGCCAGCTTATTAGCGAGCGCCTCGGCGTGCCCGACAGGCTGGTCCATATCAATGCGGGTTCGGAGCTCATCCTGCGTCAACTTTTCGACCGTTTCGGACAGCGGGTTCACCTATTGACGCCTACGTATCCCTTGTTTCCTGAGATCGCTCAGCAATACACGGAGACCCGTCTCCCTGCCGAGGACAACTTCGCCTTCGACTTGGAGGATTTGGGTCTCCCGGAGAGGACCACGCTGGCTGTGATCGTCAATCCCAACAATCCCACCGGCGGCACGTTTGACATGTCACCACTACCAGGCCTCCTTACGAGACAGCCGGATACCTGGTTCTTGGTCGATGAGGCGTTCATCGGTCTAGCTGGCGAATCGGTTGCCCATCTCGTACCCCGGTACCCGAACCTGATCGTGACACGTACGTTCTCCAAGGCGCACAGCCTTGCGGGCTTCCGGGTAGGGTACGCTATCCTCCCTGAGAGGCTGGCCAACGACCTCAACAGCCGCAACGACGCATATCCACTGGCTCGTCCTAGCCAGGCCGCGGCATTGGCCACACTACAGCACGAGGATAAGATCCGGGACCGGGCAACCAAGCTGCGCGGCTGGACCGAGCATCTCGCCGGCGAGTTGCAGGCGCTTGGCGTTCGCACCTTTCCAACCGAGACGTACTTTTTCCTCGCGGATTTCGCCCCCCACGGCGCCACCGAGCTGGCTGAAAGGCTGCGGGAACGGGGCATTTTTATCAAACCGTTAAAGGACCCCACCCTGGAACCCGGTTTCATGCGGGTGACAACGGCGTTGCCGGAGGATAACGCACGCGTCGTCCAGACTCTGAGAGAGCTGCTTTAGGTGCGTTGAAGACCCAGCGCGCCTCTAAGTCCGCCAGCGACGACACGATATGATAAAACCTACCCCCGTGTCATGGTGGCCCCGCACTTGGGGCATTTTTGCTCAAATCAAGGGGTTCCGACGGGCATCCCGTCCATATCAATTTCTCTGTGTTAGGTTTAACTTTGATTATGTTTTCTTAACGTAAAGTCATTCTACAAAATAGAAAGCCCTGATATTACTCTCCACATTAAGCCTGCAATTAAGAGACTATAGGCCAGAGAAAGGGTTGTAATTAATGAAGCATTCTTAATGCCTAGTTCACGGATAAGCATCCAAAAGGCTATTACGCAAGGGATCTGGATGCTCGAGGCCACTCCAAAGGTATAGAGCTGGATGGGACTTAAAAAGTCATTGAGATTTGCTCCTAACACAGCCACAAGCATTCCCGGTGTGAGATCCTTTTGAATGAACCCGTAAGCAAGGGGAACGACAGTTTCAGCAGGAAGGTTCAGCCAATCAACCGTCAAAGGTTCAAAGGGTTTGATTATAAATTGAGTAAGGCCAATTTCAATTAAAAGCCCATAAAGGGCCCCGCCTGCTGCCAGGAGAGGGATCACGATATAGACAAAATCCTGCATGCGAACCCAGCCCTTGACGACAACATTATTTAAAAGTGGTCTGCGATAGGATGGCATCTCCATGATTAATGGTTGTGGAATTGTTTTCAAAATCTTTTTCAACAAAAAAGCGTATATCAGTAAGGAGACTGCAATAGTAAAATACACTGAGAGGGCAAGAGAAACCCCGCCATAAAAACCCACAATTCCCATTATTACGGCAGTCCTAGAAGAGCAGGGGATGCAAGCAAAAAGGAAGGCGGACTGTATCCTCTCTTTCTCAGATGAGAGAATCCTCATAACCCTTATGGCAGGAACGCTGCATCCCAGTCCGAGAACCGCGGGGATGAAAGCCTGACCCGAAAGACCCAGCTTTCTCATGGGTCTTTCAAGGCTTAGAATAAATCTTGAAAGAAGCCCGATATCTTCAAGTAGCCCTAAGAAGATGTAAAATAAAAACACATACGGGAGAGCTATAGCGACACCCGCGGCAAGACCATATAGTCCTTGAGCAACCATTGAGGACAGAAGCCCTGAACTGCGAGTGGGCAATAGATTTATTAAATATTTCTCAGCTCCCGCCATCAGTAACTCTTGAAGCCATCCTCCGGCAAAAAGCAGGACAGCGAAAACAAAACCAAAAAAAATAAAAGTAATAAAGGGCCCAATTAAGGGATTCAGAAGTACTTCGTCAAGCCGGTCTCCAAAGCTACGGGCTCTACCCTTTGGAGTAATTGTGGTTACAAGCCGGGCAATAAAGGATGCTTCACCATACCTTGTAATGCTTATGTCTCTTGAGACGTTTGGATGAAGCGTGAGGACATCAGCAGCTTTATCGAGAGCTGTTTTGTCTTTGAGATATTTGAAGAAATTTTTGTCATTTTCCAATATCCTTATGGCAATGAACCTTTTCGATAGGGTCAGAGTTTCCGCCAGCCCCTCGGATATAATCTCTATGGCTCTTTCTATATGGTCATCATAACTAACAATAAAGGGGCAACAAAAAAGTTCATTTACACGAAGAATTTTTGATGAAAGTTCTTTAATTCCTTTCTTTGTTATAGGGTTTATTTGTATGACTGGTACTCCCAGAGTGCTTTCAAGCTTTTTGGTATCTATTTGAATTCCTTTCTTTTGTGCTTCTTCGATAAAGTTCAGAGCAACTATGGTTGGAATGCCCGCCTCAAACATTTGAAACACGAGATAAAGGCCCCTTTCCAAGCCGGTAGTATCAACCAGAACGATAGCGCCATCAATATCTTCTCCAAAAATGACAATTGCCGTAACTTTTTCCTCAGCGCTGGCATCGGAGATGCTATATATGCCTGGAGTATCTATAAGCTCCACCAGAGATTCTTGCACCTTTATTTTAGCTTTCGTAATTTCGACAGTGGTGCCGGGGTAATTTGATACGATAACCCTGGCTCCTGCCAGAGAATTCAGAAGGCTGGACTTCCCTGTATTAGGCTGGCCAACAAGGGCGAGTTTAGTACTTTGCATCTTCCCTGACAGCTACAAGGTTTTTTGCAATTTCTTTTGCCAGAGCAATTTTTCGGCCTCTAATGTTAAAAATGATAGCATCCGGAACCTCCTCTTCTATCTTTAGCCTGCTCCCCGGGGCAAGGCCAAGGCCAATTAACCTCCCAAATATTCTTTTGTCTGGAATTTCTACAGCGATTATTAAAATATTTGTTCCGGGGGGAAAATCTACAGCAGATTTTCCTTTTTGCTTCAGATTGAGTAACTCCCTCATTCTTCTTGTAGTCTCACTCGAAACAAAATGCTCAAGGGTATGGGCCACATTATGACACATGGGTTCTTTCAAGATATCGTGGAAGTATTTCTCAATAATCTCATGCCTTGCAAGGATTTTCGCGGCTTTTTCTCTTCCTTTTTTGGTCAATATCGTCTCATGATTTTTTATACGAACAAGACCCTCTTTCTTGAGCCTATCAACCGCTTCAATCAAAAGCTCTTCAGTGGCAGTTATATCTTTTTTCAACATATTAACAGAAACACAGTCCTTTCCCGTCTCCACTGCCATTCTCAATGCATCTTCCATTATCTCTCTGATAAGATTCTCATTCATATTCAAATGCCTTATAA
>DAOVEU010000095.1:0-6823 GCA_030668805.1 Desulfobacterales bacterium | reverse complement strand
GGAACATGCGCTATGTGGTTGGCGAGATCACCATGATACCTAAGAGTACCGTCAAACTGGAAGACAAGCAGGCCGAACAGATGCTTCGGCTCATGGATAGCTTAGAAGACTCAGACGATGTCCAGAAGGTCTATTCGAATTTTGACATTGCTGACAAGACACTCGAGCAAATAGGTAAAGCATAGGTTTAAATTAGCTGATAGCTCAAAGCTGATAGCTCAAAGCGAAAAAGGAAATTCCTGCGTGAGGCGTTTAAGTTATCCGGCGTTTTTTTCTGAAAAAAGTGCTTGCAAAGCGATTCTTTTTTAGTATATAGGTACGGTAGGTAGTTAATACAATACGGGCAAAGAGGAGAGGGAGGCTGCTTTGCTAGTACTGGATGAACTACGGTACTCTGAGGACCATATTTGGGTCCGATATGAAGAGAACCACACAGTCACCCTCGGTATAACCGATTTTGCCCAGTTGCAATTTGGAAAACTCAATTATGTGGAACTCCCCAACGAGGGTGATGAGATTATGACATGTGAGTGCTTTGCAAGTCTGGAGTGTGGCAGGCTCTTTAACGATCTCTACGCCCCAGTCTGTGGCCGGGTTGTTTCAATCAACCGGGAGGTTATTGACAACCCCGCATTGATCAATTACTCGCCTTACACCCAAGGCTGGATCATCCGGGCCAAACTGTTTTCCTTGTATGATCTAGACATGCTCATGTCCGCCGATGATTATGAAGAGTACATACTAACCAAGCACCTGCCGATATAGACCCTCCGAACCTCTCACGTCCCATGTGCATTCCCAGATTCTTAAGCAGTTGAGAATAAATCCGAAATACGAATACCCGCCTGCCAACGCCTGAGACAGCATTCAGCTTATGTGCCGGCACCTCTGGCAATGGCGGGCAGGTCGAAATCCGTACTGTTTTCAAGGCGTGAGCCGCAAATTCAAATATCAAATTTTCAAAACGTCATTCACTGTAGCGTAGTATCTGCTTTTTTGCGAATTAACGTGTATGATTTGCTGAATAATGCCGTTTGGGATTTTGTGCTTTGGTCCTTTATATTTGGTTCGGATTTCGTGGTTAGCGCAAGCTTCACTTCGTGTCGTATTTCGGATTTGGTCTGCCTGCGGCTGGTGCACGCTCATGACCAAAATCAAGAACCTCCAATTATGCCCGTTCAAAGTATAATCTTAAGCATACGTTCCACCGCCTTGGAGGCGGGTATGCGCACCTTTTCCGGCACCTTCACCTCGTAGGTCATATTGGTTATGGCCCTCAGCACATCGCCAAGTGTGGTCCGCTTCATGTCTTCACATACCATGTATTCAGAAACCCTGTAGAACGACTTATTTGGGTTTGCCTTCTGGAGTGGATAGACAAGCCCCTCCTCGGTGCCCACGATGAAGGACTGATGATCAGAGTGTTTAGCAAAATTGAGCATCCCGGACGTACTTAATGCCGCATCGGCCAGAGCCAACACCTCGGGCCGGCATTCCGGGTGGGCCATAAAAAGGGCCTCAGGATGGGCGGCCTTTGCATTCAGAACCTCTTCGGCACTTAACCGCTCGTGGATCGGGCAATATCCATCCCAGCAATGAATCCTTTTAGCGCTTTTGGAAGCTGCATACTGACAAAGATTCCGATCCGGGGTCATCAAGATTTCATCTTCTGCTAAGCTGTTCACGACAGCGACCGCATTGGCCGAAGTGCAGCAGATGGTAGAATGCGCTTTGACCGAGGCAGGGGAATTGACATAGGTAACCACTGGTATCTCGCCCAATTCGGCCAGCTTCGCCGTGAGGGCTTCAGGTGTGATCATGTCAGCCATAGGACATCCCGCGTCCAGGCGAGGTATGAGCACTGTCTTGTCCGGTGATACGATGGAAGCGGTCTCGGCCATGAAGTGCACCCCGCAGAAAACAATCACATCCGCATCGGTCTTGGCTGCCTTGATGCTCAGCTCAAGGGAATCCCCGGTCAGGTCGGCAATGTCCTGAATCTCTGGCCGTTGATAGTTGTGGACGAGTAAAATAGCATTACGTTCCTTTAGAAGTGCCCTGATCTCCTGTGCAACTAATTTGTCATTTGTCATTTGTCATTTTCTTGTCCGCCCTGAAGCTGCAGCACTTCTGCGCCATTCGGGATCTGAAATATAAACAAGGAGGAATTTAGCCCCCGGTCAAACCTGTAGCTGTCAAACCGGATAGTTGTTTTGTCTCCAAAGGCATTGCAGGTAACCGATTTCACGATGTCAAAGGTCTCTTTTGAGATGAACAAGTAAAGCTCGGCCAGGCTGGGCCGCTCTGTCCTGGGAACAAGCCTCAAGACATGATGGTCTTTTTCCTGAAGCTCTTTGGGCGCGAGTTCCAGGATGAATTCCCTGGTAAGTTCCCCGGGTTTGGTAAAGAAGTCTGCACCCTCTTTGCTGCCGAAATAGTCCACAGACCGACCCAGCATAACCTGGTTTTCCTCTGGCCTGTAGATCCAGACCGTATCTCCATCCGTTATAATGAGATATTCCTCTGGAGTCTTATAGTGCCAACGCATCATGCCAGGACGGCCAAAATAGAGGTGGCCTTGGGCTGTGTCAACCATGCCCATCGCCTTCAAATGCGACTCCTGGACGAAATCAGCCTCAAAATCGCCTGCTGCATATCGTTGCTGGACCCGGTCCAGAATGTCGGCCGCCCCCATGCCCCAGCATGTGTTGTGCCAGGGACCAAACAAAACAATACATGTAAGCAAATGTCGAATCATAGTCTTTTTCATTTTAAGTGCCTAAAGTGAGCTAAAGTGAGCTAAAGTGCCTAAAGTTAAAAGATGTAAACCTTATGGATAGCATGTCTACACACACGTTGAACTGAAGCCCCTATAGTGAACTGAAGTGAGGTAAAGTGCCTGAAGTTAAAGAGGAAAAGCTCACGAATTGTATGTCTCATACCTTTGGCTAACTTTAGGCACTTTAGACACTTTAGGCACTTTAGCTCACTCTTTATTTTATGAATTCCCATATCCCTTGACCAGCACATCTCGAGGCTTGCTTCCGTCAGAGGGCCCCACCACGCCATCGCGTTCCATCGTTTCGATCATTCGGGCCGCTCGATTATACCCTACCCTAAGACGACGCTGAATCATTGAGATGGAAGCCTGCCGGGTCTCGGTGACCAGAGCAACAGCCTCATCGTATTTTTCGTCGTATTCATCTTCACCCTTTTCATCCTCGTCCTGAGACCTGGCCTTAAGGATCTCTTCGTCATAAACCGGTTCTTGTTGGTTCTTCAAAAATTCTGTGATCCTGCGGATCTCGACCCCCGAAATGTAAGCTCCGTGGATACGCTGCAGCTTGGCAGTACCCGGGGGGAGCAAGAGCATGTCGCCGTTTCCAAGGAGAGTCTCGGCACCGTTTGCATCCAAGATGGTCCTGGAGTCCGTCCTCGAAGAAACCTGAAAGGAGACCCTGGTCGGGAAGTTGGCCTTTATGGTGCCGGTCAAGACATCCACTGAAGGCCTCTGGGTAGCAATCAACAGGTGTATGCCGGCCGCGCGAGCCATCTGGGCCAGCCGCGTCAGGGCTAATTCCACGTCTCTGGAAGCTACCAGCATCAGGTCGGCCAGTTCGTCAATGACAATCACAATGAAGGGGAGCCCTTCAGGCGTATTCTCAGTCTCAAGCGCCGGTCTATCCCCTGATCCCTCGGTCTGTTTGAGGATGGCCATCTCTTTGGCCAACTTTTGATGGTACTGGTTTATGTTACGCACACTCTTCTCGGCCATAAGAGTATAACGGCGTTCCATCTCATGAACTGCCCAGTGCAAGGCCTGGGTTGCCTTCCTGGCATTTACAACCACGGGTGAGATCATGTGCGGGATACCTTCGTAGGCAGATAGCTCGATACGCTTTGGGTCGATTAGTACGAGTTTTACCTCATCAGGGGTTGCCTTGTAGAGGATACTGCAGATCATGGCGTTTAGGGCCACACTCTTGCCGGATCCCGTGGCACCGGCGATCAAAAGGTGAGGCATCTTTGCCAAATCGGTTACAACCGGATTGCCCATGATGTCTTTGCCCAGGGCAAGGGTTAACCTGGACTTCGAATGATGAAAGGCATCAGAGGCAATGATATCTTCTATCCTTACGGGTTCCCTGTTTGCATTTGCAACCTCTATCCCGATGACTGATTTGCCCGGAATGGGCGCCACAATACGAACGCTGGTAGCCCGAAGGGCCATGGCCAGATCATCTGCCAAGCTCACCACCTTGTTAATCTTAATACCAGGTGCAGGCTCGTACTCGTACATTGTAACCACCGGCCCGGGGGACACAGCCAACACTTTGCCTGATACATCAAAATCGCCCAGCTTCTTTTCCAGGAGCCTCGACTGCATCTGGAGGCTTTCGTGATCCGTCGGCTTGACCTCTGCCTTAGAGTCCTCCAGCAGGTCTATGGGCGGGAGCCTCAACCCCTGGCCCGCAGCCATGAATTCAAAAACTTTCTGTCTGCCAGCCGGGACTTCCTTGACTTGCTTCCGGCCGGGTCCTACGATTTTTACAGAAGCTTTATTTGTGGGCGAATGCTTGTATTTTGCCTCAGTGTGTCTCCTGGCCTTGTTGCGGCGCTCTCTCCAGATGATCCAGG
Organism: Desulfobacterales bacterium; assembly: GCA_030668805.1. Taxonomy (GTDB): domain Bacteria; phylum Desulfobacterota; class Desulfobacteria; order Desulfobacterales. The sequence goes on along the minus strand of DAOVEU010000095.1, from coordinate 2,185 downwards.
CAGTACTTGCCCGGCTGGATACCCCGGCACAGACCCCGGTAAACGATTTGAACAGGGCAACAAGTGATAGTCGGGTAGTCATGACGAAGGCGATGGTCCAGATAGTGAAAAGAAAAATGAGTCCCCCGGTCCTGTTGGTATACTTCACGACACTTTTGGCCAGGGGGATTCCCAGAATCCCGCCGCTCGAAAACCGCTTTCCAAAGACCAGATAGTGGCTTTGATGCATCGACAAAAGCCCACCGGTCGTAATCGCTAACAGCAGGCCACCCACAACAGCCACTATGATTAACCCCTTGGCGTACTCCTTGAACGTGTAGAGACTGATAATCAGCAAGAGGATGGGTATCCAGAAGGCGCCCAGCCCAAAGAGATAGATGAGAAAACCAGCCACGTGGGCGCCTACTGGTCCAAACAGGTTCCGGACATCGGATGAAGCCCCGGCACGATTAATACACGTATCCAACGGATTGTAAGAAAGGAGGCTTACAGCCGTCAATATTAGTGCAAATATGAGGACAACCCCCAAAATCTCCTTGCGCATCTCTTATCTCGTGCCTCCAGCCCTCATCTTCTCCAGGTCTCTTTTCATTGTAGACCTGACCGATTCCATCAGAAGTTCCTTGGTTTTGTTGTTGTAAGGCATCGTCTCAATGGGCGGGTTAATACTGATGACAATTCGACCGGGGCTTATGCGAAATCTCCTTTTCGGCATGATATCGTGACTCCCAAAAATCACAACAGGTACAATCGGTCGTCCCGAGCGAATGGCCAGGTAAAAACCACCCCCTTTGAATGGCTTGATCTGACCATCCGGGCTCCGCGTCCCCTCCGGAAAGACCACTACTGAAACCCCCTGGGCAATCTTTTGAGCTGCCTCCTGAAGGCTTTTGTAAGCCGCTTTTCGATTAGACCGGTCAATACTGATATAGCCCACGCGCGCCATTGAATACCCAAAAACAGGGATCTGAAAGAGCTCCATCTTGGCCAGCCATCGGAACTGAACCGGCAGATACCCGAGGAGAGCCGGGATATCAAACATGCTCTGGTGATTGGCCATAAAAACGTAAGCGGCACTGGGATCGATGTGTTCCAATCCTTGAACCGATACCTTGACACGGCTTACAAAGACAATAGACCTTGCCCAGAACCTTCCCACGAAGTGAGCGTAGTTACCGCCCTTTCTTAAAAATGATATAATGATGGCAGCCAGAGCACAAATGAGAGTGATCAAAACAACCCAGGCTGTGATCAGAGCTGTTCGTACCATATCCTAACTCGGACAAGCCGGAATTCAGGAATTGGAGAATTCCTAAATTCCTAAATTCCTAAATTTGATTCGTTCACATCTTTCAGGTCAGAATCTTCAGTCTCTCAAAAATCGAATCTGCAAACGCAATAATGTAGTCCCTCTGTCCCTCATTGGCATAATGGATACAGTCGCATCGAATCCGCTTTCGCGTTCGGATCAACAATTCGAACGAGATGACTGTCGGCTCCAGTACAACAGCAAAATAGAACGGCTGGCAATCCACATGGGCAGCCTGAACCTGGTCCAACAAATCAGGATCCAGAGGAACCCAATAAACACCTTCCATCTGGGGAGAACCAAAATGCTCGTCTAAATATCCCTTGATCTTTTCATAGTCCTTGGGCCGAAGCTCATCAACGCGATACTGTTTCATATGTTCACAGTCCTTCTCATACAGGAGAATCTCAACAGCAGCAACATGTGCCCCACGGTAGCGTGGGGGCTCTGTCCCCCCCACTCCACTCCTTGTTTCGGGGACGTCGCGCCAGCAACGGGGCAACATTTCCTCCTTCCTATCATAGATTTCCGCCATATTAAACAAGAAATCCCGCAGCACATTGAGTACTGCGGGATTTTCTTCGTTTTGCTGCTCGGATCCTATGCGATTATTTGTTATCCTTAACCTCCTCAAAATCAGCATCCACCACATCTTCGTCTTTGGAAGCCTCGGCTTTGGCCTGGGCAGAAGGCCCACCAGCTTGCTCACCTGCCTGCTCTGCGCCAGAGGCCTTGGCATACATGGCTTCTGCCAATTTGTGAGAGGTTTGCATCAACTCATCACTCAGGCGCTTGATTTCATCAGTATCAGTCCCTTCCATGGCCTTCTTGAGACGTTCAATGGCACCTTCGACATTTGACTTGAGACTCGCGTCT
>DAOVEU010000239.1:0-4218 GCA_030668805.1 Desulfobacterales bacterium | reverse complement strand
ATCCCCTCAGGTTCCCGCTCACGAATGAACGCCGTCAGGTTGGCGCACACCTCGTAGTTGTTTCGCTGTTGCTCGTCCACTGTGGGATAACTTAGATCCACCAATGTAGACGTATCGATATCAATATTGTAAAACCCAGCCATGATCGCCTCCGCTGCCAGGTCAGACACGGCCCCCACCTCAGCCTCCGGGTCAGCCTTGAACTTCTTGGCATTCACCTGAAAGTGGTCTCCCTGGACAAAGAGGGGCCCTCGATACCCTTCCTTGATGGCAGCCGCCATTACCACACCGAGGTATTCAGCCGGTCGCTGGTCCGTGTACCCGATCTCGGAACGAGCAATCTCAAAGATCAGAGCCCCCACCCTGCGGGGAAGGGCGGCCCTGAAGACAGCCCGGGCACTATCATACGCCATGGCGCGCAAATTGATGGCAGGCACTGTAAAATTGAGAGGTGCCTCACCGCGCCCCCGTGCCATATAAAGTTCATGAATGGATGCCGGATAGATTCCCAGCACCTGTCCCAGCTCCCAGAGGAGCCACCTCGCAGCAGCCTGCTGCCCGGTGTCGCCGAAGACCGCCTTTTGAGCCAGGGTGTCTACAGGTGTACCGCGTAGTTTCTCTTCATCCGACACAGATACCTTTCCATCATCTGCTACGGTCACCGAACCTTCAAGTTCACCCAGCAAGGTTTGCAATGCTTTCGGACTCATCTGACCCTCCTTTGACAATTGACAATTGATGATTGACGATTGAAAACAATATTCAATCTTCAATTTCCGTTCCCGATTTTCAATATCAGCTCCCGGCCAAATAGGCAAGCCCTCTACCGCTCACTTGATAGTATAAGAATTTCCCCTCTAATCCTTTATCTGCACCTTGAGGTAAAGGTCTCCTCGCATACCTTCTGCCGATTGCCGTCCCAGCCCCTTCAGGCGAAGCCTGCTTCCCTCTGAGATACCCGGGGGTATGGTCAAGAAGAAGGGCCTTTTCCTAAAACCTGCGGGGATGTTGACCAGTTTGCGTGCTCCAAAAAGGGCCTCGCGCTCTGTGATGGAAATGACGCCATGGAGGTCCGGGTCTGCCCCAAACCCGGCAGGACGAATCACTTGCAAGCGCGGGGTCGTCCTTTTCCTGGTCAGGTCTCGCATCTTTCTCCTCACACCCGACTCCGGAAGCATCTGAAAAAGTTTCAAGAAGACGATACCAAAGACAAACCCACCGATATGAGCCCACCAGGCAATGCCTCCAGCCTGAGCAGAGGCCCCTGCCGCGCTCAGAAACTGAAACAAGAACCAGATTCCCAGAAAAAGGAATGCGGGAAGTTCAAAAAAGTGGAAAAAGAAAAAGATGGGCACCAGGGTCAGTACCTTTGCTCTGGGATAGAGGATGAAGTAGGCCCCCATGACCCCGGCTATGGCGCCGCTGGCACCAATGGTGGGTATCTTGGAATGCCAGTTAATGACAAGATGTGACACTCCAGAGGCCAACCCGCACAGCAGATAGAAGACCAGATAGCGGAGGTGCCCAAGCCGGTCTTCCACGTTGTCACCAAAGATGTAAAGAGACCACATATTGCCCAGCAGGTGAAGAAAACCGCCGTGCAAAAACATAAATGTGAGAAAAGAGATCACCTGCTGACCGGTGGTGAAGTAGGCTGAAATCTGGGGAATGGCATAACGGGCAGGGACAAGCCCGTAAGTATAGATGAATTCATTGAGTCTTTGCCGTTGAGACAACTCTATAAAAAAAATCAGGACGTTGACCGCGATGATGAGACTGTTGACTATAGGATAGGTCTCTGCCCTGATGGTATCTCGAATAGGGATCATATAACCAAAGACCAATGCTCGAGTACTTCTTCGGAAATACCTTCGATAAATCGTGAGGGTCTGGAAAGTATCATCCCTGTGCCCCGGTCGTATATGTCGATCGGATAGGTAAAGTATAGGTTCTCTTTTGCACGGGTAGCCGCTACATACATGAGACGAAGCTCTTCTTCCACATCCTCGTCCCTGCGTACGGCATAGCTTGCAGGGAAGCGTCCCTCTAAGGCTGATATGATAAAGACCGTATGCCACTCAAGTCCTTTGGCCGAATGAATGGTGGAAAGGACCAGTTGCTCATCCTCATAGTCAGTGGCCAGGATATTGTCTACACTGGCATTCGGGGGCTCAAGGGCCATATCAGAAAGGAAGTTTTCAAGGTGCTGGTAACGCTCCATAATCGTCAAGAGGTGCTCCAGATCTTTAGCACGCTTGGGATAGTCGTCATATTTCTTTTCCAAAATCGGCTCATAATAGCGCATAAGCCTGGCTCCAATCTCGACTAAGGGGAGATGGTTCCCATCAAGGCTTTGCAGTTCCTTCCTCAGTCTTTCAAAAGCCGGGGCATAACGGGGCTTGGGCTTTACGGTAGCCAAACCATGGAGACCCATGCCTGACCTTGTGACACTTTGAAATATTTCTTGTGCTGTCCTGGGCCCGATGCTTTCTACAAGGAGGAGAACGCGATGCCAGCTAACAGTATCCACGGGATTTGCAAGTATTTTCATGTGCGCAAGAAGGTCTTTGATGTGGGCGGTTTCCATGAACTTGAATCCACCCACCTTTACAAAGGGAATGTTTCTCTGATTGAGATCGATCTCCAGGTCAAAGGAATAATAGCTGGAACGAAAGAGGACCGCAATCTCATTGAGGGGGACCCCTTCCTCCCGAAGTTCAAGGATCCTTTGGCTCACGAACTGTGACTGCGTCTGTTCGTCTTCGGCAACCACCAGTGCTGGCAAGGTGCCGTATTTCTTCTGAGTGAAAAGGACCTTGGTATACTTTTCTCGTGCCCGCTCAATAATTACATTGGCAACATTCAATATGGGCTGGGTACTCCGGTAGTTCTCTTCCAGCTTAATGGTCTTTGTACCCGGAAACATTGCAGGGAAATCCATGATATTGCGGAAATTGGCCCCACGGAAGGCATAGATGCTTTGGGAATCATCTCCCACCACCATGACGTTATTGTACGTGGCGGCAAGCAACCTGATAATATCAGCCTGGATCTTGTTCGTGTCCTGGTATTCGTCTACCATGATGTAGCGATACGTTTGAGAAAGTGCTTCTTGCACATCCGGGTTTTTTTCGAGCAAGGCCCTCAGGTAGATCAGGAGGTCATCGTAATCCATGAGGATATTTTCCCGCTTATAAGCCTGGTAGGTCTCATAAAGGCGGAGGAGATCTATAGTCTCTTTCAGGAAATGGGGATAGTCTTGACGGATGATTTCCTCGACAGGAGTCACCTTGTTTACGGCCCTGCTATATATGGTGGCAATGGTTCTTTTGCGGGGAAATCGGCGCTCTTTGCGATTCAGACCCATCCTGGTGCGGAGAAGATTGATCACGTCCTCTGCATCGGCCCGATCCAGAATATTGATCCCTGATTGAAAACCCAACTTTTCCGCATACCTTCGCAGGGTCAGGTTGGCAAAGGAGTGGAACGTCCCACCAGCAACCCTTTCGCAGCGCTGGTCCAGAAGTGCTGTGGCCCTTCGCAGCATCTCCTGGGCGCTCCTGCGCGTAAAGGTAAGCAACAGGATAGCCGACGGCGGAATTCCTTCTTCAACCAGCCGGGCAACCCGGTATGTGAGGGTTCGGGTCTTGCCGCTTCCAGCCCCTGCAATCACCAGCAGGGGGCCCTCCAAGGTGGTCACAGCATCGTATTGGGCAGGGTTTAGGGCCTCCTTATAGGGGATCGAAAAGGTATTCTCTTCGGGCCGGAGTCCGCCGGAGGCGGATTTGATGACGTATCGTCTCATCGGGCTTGCAAAGGGTGGGGTTATCGCCTGTAGTTGTCGATATTCTTGACAAAGCTCTCAAAGTCATTCTCCAGGAGAAACCGAGATATCATTTCACTGACCTTGTCTGCCGTGTCAACTCGATAAACCCCTTTTTCGTCTGCCCCGGAGACCTTCTTGGCATTTTCAACAATGGCTTGAAGGGAGGAGGCGGTCATCTCCACATTGGCCCGAACCATCAGGGTGTCCTTTCTTTCAGGCATATAATTTCTCCCTCATATAAAATCGCATGCTCCGCTAATACTTTGATTTCGGGAAAGGTACCATTTTACCTCTGTTGGACGTGTGTTATCCATAATTGCTCATGTTAAAATCCCCCCTACCCCCCTTTACAAAAGGGGGGAATTGAGTTGTATGCAAATGGCCCTCTGGGA
>DAOVEU010000167.1:0-5300 GCA_030668805.1 Desulfobacterales bacterium | reverse complement strand
TTTCAGTGTTTCTTGCACCTGACACCTGAAACCTGACACCCGACACCAAAAAGTACACCTGACACCAAAAAGTAGGAACAAAAGAACTTATCTCTTGGCGCCCGCATCCTTGATAAGTGTAAACCGAGGAATGAAGGATGCTCAAGTTACCCTATTTCTTCGTCAGATGGAATACACCGTCCCATTTTTTACCAGGGGCTACCGGTGGGTTTTCTTCGAATGTTTTGCAGCGCTGAATATAGACTTCAGATGGAGTGGTTTTGCCGTCGGGCACCCGTTCGATCTTGAGGGTTTCATTGAATTTAGCAATAGCTTCGTCCCATTCCATCTTGAGGTAATGCTGCATGCCCTCGTCGAAAACCTTAAAGAGCTCTTTCTCCTGATCGCTAAGATTTCCCTTCATGGCGCAGACTTCGTAAACCTTGACAGGCTTTGACTTGCCCACAACCGTGATGTTGTCGATCATGCGGGCTTCGACCATATCCCTGATTTTTTTCTTTTCGCCGTTTCTGTTGAATTCTAGGTCCATTGTGTACTCGCTTACCACGGTGTAAATGCCGTACTGTTTTCCGGCTGCTTCCAGGCGGGCTGCAAGGTTGACGGGATCTCCCATCATTGTGTAGTTCATGCGCATGGAGCTTCCCATGTTGCCCACGGCAATCTCTCCGCTGTTGATACCGATCCGCATTTTCATCTGGTGAACAATCTTCGGCCATTTGTCTCCGGGAATCCATTCTTCAGGAGGCATGTTCTTGGTATTACGGTTCGGCTCTCCGGGCGCCTGTTTTTCATTCCGCCACTTCTCTCGGAGCTCGACAAGCTTATTCTGCATGGCCAGAGACACCCGGCAGGCCCTGAGCGCGTGATCGGGAAGATCCATAGGGGCCCCGAAAAAGGCAAGAATCGCATCACCTTCATATTTGTCTAAGGTACCTTTCTCGGCGATGAGAATATCTGTCATGGCGGAGAGATATTCGTTGAGAAGCTCCACCAGTTGATGAGCCGTCAGTTTTTCCGAAAAAGTGGAAAAGCCCTCGATGTCGGTAAAGTAAGCGGTAATGGTTCTGGCTTCACCGCCGAGCTCGGGCATGGTCTTGCTTTTGTACATGTCGTCGATTAGTTCGGGTGCAAGGTAGCTTGAGAATGTAGCTTTAAGAAATCTTTTGTCTCGCTCCTCGGTGAGGTACTTGTAGACTGTCAGGGACACGTAGGTCGGGACAAGGACAACGCCCACGGGGTAGACAATGTTCAGCCAGGCGCCCAGGTGACTGAACAGGTACTGGCAGAGAAGGATGTAGGTTACGAGTAATCCGATGGTCACGGCCGTCCCGGGCAAGGCCCGAAGGCGCGGAACCGCCAAACCGACGATAAGCCCAAGCAGACACATGGCTGCGAGGTCAAAGATGGCTGCCCAGTTGGGACGCTGGATAAAATCCTGGTGCAGGATGTTATCAATGATGTTGGCATGAATCTCAAGACCCGGGAATACGTTGGAAAAAGGTGTGACGCGCAAGTCGTATATACCGGTGGCGGTGGCACCAACCAGAACAATCTTATCCTTCAAGATTTCCGGGGGCATCCTGTGGCGGAGAATATCAGTAATAGATATGTGCGGAAAGGTCTTGCCGCTGCCGCGATAGTTCACCATAAGGCGGCCAAACTCGTTCGTGGGTGCTGTCAGTTTGCCGATCTGTAACTTTTGAACCCCGTAGTCGGCTATGACGGGTGTGGGCGCCCGACGCGTATAGGCCCGAAGGGCTTGCACGGAAAGAGGGGCATAAAGGTGTTTCTGGCATCGGACAAGCAAAGGGACCCACCGGACGCCACCGTCCTGATCAGGAAACATGTTAAAATAGCCTGAATACCGGGTAGACCTGGCAAGGATCGCTATGTTGGACTGAGGCATGAAGGCATCTTGGAGCCGGACCCTTTGGGCTTGATCTGATGTGTAGCGAATTATGGAGTAGCGTGAGGTTCGTGCATTTATGGTCTGCTCCTCGATGGCGTTTTCGTCCAGGTGCTCGAGGCCTTCCGGGGTCATTTGAAAGAAATACCCCAGCACCACCCTTGCCTTTGAGGCCTTAATCGCTTCAGCAAAAATCAGATCATTATCGGCCCGCTGTCTGGCCTGCTTCAGGTAGGCATCAAGCTCGTCATCTCTTATACCAAGGCTTTTTACTATATCTTCAAAATCGGTGACCGCCTGAACAGTGCTGTTTTTGTCAGGCTCTAAGAAGCCTATATCAAAGGCAATGACCCTGGCACCGCTTTCAGAAAGTATGCGGACCAGTTGTGCAAATTTGGACCTGGGCCAGATCCACTTTCCCTGTTCCTGTAAGCTCTTTTCGTCAACCACCGCCAGGACGACCTCTGGCCCCGGGCTCACAGGACCCCGGGAAAGAAATCTCAGGTCAACCGTCTTCAACTCCATGAAGTCCAGGAAGGGCACGCCCTGGAGATAGGTCGCTACCCCCAGTACAATGATGCCAATGGTGATAGTTGCCGCATTGATCCTGAAGAGCCTTTTCAGGATTTTCTTATTAGACATGCTGCGACCATAGGAGATAAAAGCGGGAAAGTCAAGCTAAAGCTCTATTTTTATTGACACTATCGATGTATGCGGGTAGGGTGCAGTAAGAGACAATCCCTGTTCGTTGCGAGATTGAAAAATTTTTGTCTTACTGGCAATACGTTCTGATACTGGTTACTGGATGCTCGATACTGGATATTAGAAATCGGGTAACCGTGCATGCACTAAGCCAAAGGCTCCAATACTCCATTGCTCCAATGCTCCGTTTTTCTATTTCTATTGAGGATGATAGACTTTACCAGGGCAACGTCAAGGTAAGGCTTAACATTCTGTTTTACAATGAAAATTGGCTCATTTCTAAAATCCCCCCTATCCCCCCTGGCCCAGACCGGGTTTTTCTTTCGGAGGCATTGTCCAACTTCTGTCGCGCCAGGGCGGGCCCTTTTCCAAAGGGGGGTACTTCAAACTCCCCCTTTATTAAAGGGGGCTGGGGGGATTTTCATGCTTGCGCGCAACCCGACTTTGACGGGGCCTTGGATAGATTTTACAACAGGATGAAAGAAACTGTGAACGGATACGATATTGGTTACTGGTTACTTGATGCCGGATAATCTATCTTGAATCCAGCATCCAGCATCCAGTATTGAGCATCCAGTATCGAGCATCCAGTAACCAGCATCCAGTATCGAGCATCCAGTAACCAGCATCCAGTATCGAGCATCCAGTAACCAGCATCCAGTATCCAGTATCCAGTATCCAGTATCCAGAACCAGGAGACACCAAATGAAGCGTATTCTCACCATTGCCGGTTCAGACTCGGGAGGGGGCGCCGGGATTCAGGCGGACCTCAAGACCATAACGCTCCTTGGGGGTTTTGGCATGAGTGTGCTGACAGCCCTCACCGCGCAGAATACCATAGGCGTTTCAGCCATCCACGTTGTGCCCCCGGAGTTCATTGGACAACAACTCGATGCTGTCCTCTCAGACATCGGCGCGGATGCTGTGAAGACCGGTATGCTCTTCAACGCAGATGCCATTGAGGTTGTGGCTGACAGGCTATCGGCTTACGGCATCAAGAAGATCGTGGTTGACCCGGTGATGGTCGCAAAGGGGGGAGATGTTCTGCTCGTCCAGGAAGCCAGGGAAACCCTTGCAGCACGACTCATTCCCATGGCCCTTGTGGTTACCCCCAACATCCCGGAGGCAGAGGTTCTTTCCAAAAGATCGATCAGGACCAAAGACGATATTCATGAGGCAGCACGTATTATACACGCTATGGGAGTCCGGTATGTCTTGATAAAGGGCGGGCACCTGGCCGGCCCGGCTGCAGATTACCTCTATGACGGGGCAAACCTTCTTGAATTTTCGAAAGAGCGCATTGACACACCCCATACCCACGGCACAGGGTGTGCATACTCTGCTGCCATTGCCACCAACCTTGCCATGGGACTTGGAATAATAGAGGCCGTTCAAAAGGCCAAGGATTTCATGCATACTGCTATCCGATTTGCCCTGCCGCTGGGCAAGGGGCATGGCCCGACCAACCTTTTTGCCGGGCATGCTCGCGAGCTGGAAAAGTACCGGGTCCTTGAGGCACTTAAGGCGGGTTTGGCCCGCCTCCAGACAGCCCCTGTGGGGGATCTTATTCCAGAGGTTCAGTCGAATCTGGGCTATGCTTTGCCGTTTGCCGAAACCCACAAAGATGTGGCCGCTTTTCCCGGCAGGTTGGTCCGGCTGGAAAGAAGTGTTGTCCCTGTCAGCAGCCCGGCCTTTGGGGCATCCAGGCACATTGCCACCATCATCCTTACCACTATGCGATATGACCCCGAGTTTCGCTCGGCCATGAATATCCGGTTCTCAGAAGGGCTTATCCGGCAGTGCAAGGCTATGAGGTGGAAGGTGTGCTCCTTTGACCGGAGTGACGAACCCGAGGCAATAAAACAACGGGAAGGCAGCACCCTTGAATGGGGCACAGAACAGGTGCTCTCAAAGGAAACCGGGATACCGGATATTATCTTTGACAGGGGTGACGTAGGCAAGGAGCCGATGATCCGGGTGCTTGGAAGGAACCCGGAGGAGGTAGTGGGTAAGGTGCTCAAGTTATGAAATCGTTTCGCGATTTTATACGATGTTGACAATTCAGGTACTGTTCCGCTAATACTTTGATAACAAAATCCCCCTAAATCTGCCCGCCACCCGCCTGCCAACGCCTGGTACAGCAGACAGCTTCAATGCCGGCGTGCGTGGCACTGGCGGGCAGGTTGCCACGCACCTGCCCGCCATTGCCGGAGATGCCGGCACATAAGCTCAATGCTGTCTCAGGCAAAGGCAGGCGGGTGCCAGTATTGAAGTTGCCCGGTGTGCCTGGCGGGTGACAGGCGGGTCAGCGTTCTCAGCGGTGAATAGAATGTCGTGAAAGGTTACGGTCAATATTTCCGTAATCCAATGCTACAGCTCACACCAACATCCCTGTGCCCTACCTGGTCTTTTCCAATTTGCCCTATGAATTTTATTGCTCAAAAGTGGCACTTTAAAGCATCTTGACTATGCAAAAACCACGGGGGTCCTGGAAAGGGTACCTGGCACGGTCATCCGCACGACAAAAGCAGTTATATCGCCAGGCTCCCTATTATGGGTCCATTTTTGCAAGTGTTCCCTTTCAACCACCATGACAAGGAGAGGAAATTCAGTATCGTTCTTTACTTAACTAATTGACTTTTGGTGGTCCACGACTGGGCCTAAGACGGGCTTTGCAGCGGGCGGTTTTGAC
>DAOVEU010000293.1:0-3623 GCA_030668805.1 Desulfobacterales bacterium | reverse complement strand
TGGAGCGTGTGGCCAGGGCCAACCAGCAAAGTGGCGGCCAGTTGTGTGCCAGTTGAAAAATCAAACCGACTGGTGCTGGTAGGCACTAGAGTATTGAGGAATTAAGAGAGATCGTATGTCGTCAAGGACAGGCGTCGTCTGCCACGACCTTTACAAACAGCACCTTGCCAGTTTACCCCACGTTGAAAGCCCCCAGCGTCTGCAAGTCATCTATGACATGCTTGATGCGGCCGACATGGCGGGAAAATTTGTGAGCATCTCCCCGCGTCCTGCCACCCACGATGAACTCGCCTGGGTGCACAGCCATTCCCATATCAAAAGGGTGGCTGGCACGGATGGTAAGGACCATATGTCGCTTGATCCTGATACACAGACCACACCCCTTTCCTATCAGGCGGCGAAGCTGGCAGCAGGTGGTCTCTTTTCCCTCGTGGACAAGATTTTTGACGGCACCATAAAGAATGGTTTTGCCTTGGTCAGGCCCCCGGGGCATCATGCAGAAAGAGATCGAGCCATGGGGTTTTGTCTTTTCAATAATGTGGCCCTGGGTGCCCGCTATGCCATGAATACTCACGGTGTAAAGAAAATTCTCATCGTGGACTGGGATCTGCACCACGGCAATGCCACCCAGAACACTTTTTATACGGACGCTGCCGTCCTCTACTTTTCCACCCACCAGTTCCCCTACTATCCCGGAAGCGGCTATTTGACCGAAGTGGGCCAGGGGGATGGCCAGGGATTTACCGTCAATGTCCCCTTGCGGCCAGGCCATGGCGACGCAGAGTTCTTCCAGATCTTCAAACAGCTTCTTTGCCCTATAGCCAGTGCCTTTAAACCTGAATTGATCTTTGTATCTGCCGGATTTGACACATACGTGGATGATCCTCTTGGGGGGATGAAGGTCACGCCGCAGGGCTATGCGGCCATGACACGCCTGATCATGGATCTTGCCAGGTCATACGCTTCCGAAAGAGTGGCTATCACCTTAGAGGGGGGCTATCATCTCACAGGGCTCAGGGAGTCGGTAAGGGCTGTCTTGATGGAACTGGTCGGGGATAGCATCTTAACAGCCGGCAACCTGGAGGGCCTTGAAAAAGGGGCGGTACCTGGTGTTGTTGACGACGTGATTCAGGTTCAAAGGCCCTACTGGTCCTCGCTGTAAGTATTGAAGCCGAAAGCTCAAAGCTGAAAGGGCAGGAAGGCTCTTTCAATGAAATTTGCCTTTTTATTTTGGATTTTGGATTGCGGATCTGTTCTTGAATCTAAAATCTAAAATCCTACAGCTTGCGATTGTCTATCACTCTCTTTGCCTTTCCCTCACTCCGCTGGATGGTTTTGGGTTCGACCAGGCGAACCTTGCACGAGACCCCGAGCATGTCTTTTATATCCTTTTCAATCTCTCTTCCCATATGCTGGAGGTCCTTCACAGCATCAGAAAAGACTTCTTCGTTGACCTCAACATCCACCCCTAAGGTGTCCATGTGCTCCTTGCGCTCAATGATCAACAGGTAGTACGGGGCCACATCCTTTCTGGCCATGAGTACGCTTTCGATCTGAGACGGAAATACATTCACACCACGAATGATAAGCATATCATCGGAGCGTCCTGTGATGCGCCCCATGCGAACCAGGGTCCTGCCGCATTTGCAGGGCTCGCGATACAGCACGGAGAGATCCCGGGTCCGATACCGAATCAGCGGGAAGGCTTCTTTGGTGAGTGTGGTAAAGACAAGTTCTCCTGGCTCCCCGTACTGGAGCACCTCGCCTGTTTCCGGATTAATAATCTCTGGAATGAAATGGTCTTCAAAGATATGGAGTCCTTGTTTGGCCTCCACACATTCAACTGCAACCCCCGGTCCTATGATCTCGCTCAGACCGTAGATGTCCACTGCATCGAGCCCGAGCTGGTTTTCAATCTCTCCGCGCATATTTTCGCTCCATGGTTCTGCGCCGAAAACGCCCACCTTGAACTTCAGCGACTTGAAATCGACGCCCTCGTCGCCTGCCACCTCACCCAGATGGAGGGCATAAGAAGGGGTGCAGGCCAAGACCGTAGGGCCAAAGTCCTTCATCAAGAGCACCTGTCGTTTCGTGTTGCCGCCAGAGACGGGAATAACCGACGCCCCCAATCGCTCGGCGCCATAGTGAAAGCCCAGCCCGCCGGTAAAGAGCCCATAGCCATAAGCATTATGGACAATGTCTCCTTTATGCGTGCCTGCAGCCGCCAGAGTACGAGCCATAAGCTCTGACCATGTGTCAATGTCTCGGCGGGTGTAACCCACAACGGTTGGCTTGCCAGTGGTACCCGAGGAAACGTGGATGCGCACCACATTTTCCATTGGCGTGGCAAACATGGCAAACGGGTAATTGTCCCGCAAATCCTGTTTCATGGTAAAGGGAAGCTTTTGCAGGTCCTCAAGGGACCTGATATCGTCTGGCTTGAGCCCTTTTTCATCAAAGGCCTTTTTATAGAAGGGAACAGTGGCGTAAACCTTTTCAACCACGTGCTGAAGCCGTCTTAGTTGTATGGCTTCCAGGACCTCCCGTGGCAGGGTCTCAAACTCTTCATCATAGATCATGCACGATACCTCCACCTTAACCTATTCCGAAGCCACTGCAGGGCCCTTGAGACGGACCACCTTCTCTTTGGCGATCTGAAATCCCATCGAGCCGGGATATGCCTGCACCACCTTGTTGTAAGCTTCAAAGGCCTTTTCTTGATGATTCAGGGCCTCCATCATCCGTCCGAGATTGTAATAGGCATCTGCCTTCACGAACCCATCTTGAGTGTGTGTTATCCTCTGAAAGTATTCTGCGGCGGACTTGTAGTCTTTTTTGGCTTCATAGGCATATGCGAGGGCGTCCCAGATAAGTTTCAGAATGGAACGTTCCGCTGAAAAAGCCCCGAGTGCCTTTTGATATAATTCGATCGCCTTTTGGTAGTCACACCTATGATAACTCATGTCTGCATAGACAAGTAGACTGAACCTGGCTGCATTGGTTGATGGATATTTTCTGATAACCTTCTCAAATTGCTCGGTAGCTTTTTCCTGAGCTGGCGCTGTTTTGTCCCCTGAAATTTCAGCCAAATAATACAGACGTCCCTGTTCGAACATGGCATAAGCCTTCCGTTCGGACACGTTTGAAAAATACCGAAATCCGGCAAAGGCCAGTGCGACCGCCACCACCCCAATCACCACCCCAAAAACCGGCCTTTGATTGTCGGCTACAAACTGGATGGCCTTGGCCGAAAAGGTAAGAAACTCATCCGGCTCTTTCAGGAGTTTTTTCCTCGTAACCCGCTTCTTCTTGGCCACTGTACCTCCCTTTACTCCAATCCGATCGGGGCGAAGCCCCTTCAAGGCATGATTTGCGTCTAATACTATATCCTGAAAATTGCAAGACCTAACCCGAAAAGAAAAAGAGGTTAACCATAGTAATGGCTAACCCCTTGATATCATGTGGCGTCCCCAACCGGATTTGAACCGGTGCTGCCGGCGTGAAAGGCCGGTGTCCTGGACCGGGCTAGACGATGGGGACGTTGGTGGGCCGTGCTGGACTCGAACCAGCGACTCTCTGCTTAAAAGGCAGATACTCTACCATCTGAGTTAACGGCCCCTATG
>DAOVEU010000305.1:0-3511 GCA_030668805.1 Desulfobacterales bacterium | reverse complement strand
CCGAATACTTTTCGAGTCTTGACCGATTGGGAATGATCCGAATGCGGGAAAGCCCTTATTATAGACCCGAATTGCAACTCGATGAATTTATGTCCGCCTTGCAGGAGTTGTTTCCGGCGCGGATAAAGGCTGCTCCGGAGGGGAACTGATCAATGGGTATCGTCACGGAAAACATTTAAAATCTGATGACAGGACAGGACAACGACAACGGCCTCGTGGTCTGGTACGACTCGGATATCACGTGGATGCTATGTTTCCGCCTCAGCTCCGAAAGGATCACCTGAGTGTCGTGGTGCTCTCCCAGGCCGACGAAAACTACGAGCGTCATTACGAATTGAAACGTCGCGGGTATGACCTGGATCGGATTGCCAAAAGGGTCGCCGAAATCTACGGGATGGAACCGCGTGAAATATTTTCCAAGGGTAAGCAGCAACGAAAAGTGAAGGCAAGGAGTCTTTTCTGCTTTTGGGCAGTCAGTGAGTTGGGGATGTCGCTTAGAGAACTGGCCAAGCGGTTGGAAATGAGCTCCCCTGGCGTGGGGTTCTCGGTCGAAAGGGGAGAAGCCATTGCCCGCGAAAATGGGCTGCAACTAATCGAATAAGGCTTTGTTACTTTTTTACCAGCGTCCCGATTCCTTTTCGATTCCTTTTTTTACCAGGGTCCCGATTCCTCCGTTTTGGCGGTTTTCATACTTACTCGTATGCCGTACTTGTAGCTGAACTGCAGATCTGCGACAATTCACGTCGCCCCATTGAACCAAGGTATCCCGTGTCGAAGTGTCAGCACATACCTACTCGATGGGTTGAACCCCTTGAGGGAGTCTGATCGGGATCAGGCGGAAGGATACGCGGCTATTGGCAGTGAAATCAAAGAAGGGGGGCAAAAAGTGGCAGGGTGTGACAGGAAAACACCGGAGACTAACAGATGTGGGAGTCAGGTAGAGAAGACATTCGTGCTTTTCCGCGGGTCTTCTCAAAACGAGGGATGTGATGCAGTGCTGTTAATTGCGGCAACATGGGCACGACGATTAGTCTTTTATTTGGATTGACTCAAGAAATGTGACGTATTCCTGTGGGAAGCCATACTTTTTGGAATTGCTGATGATGAGTTGAAGATAATAGGGAATTGATCGTATGGGCCTTGTTAACGACCTTACCCTGAAAAACTTCTTTGAGCTTGAAATTCATAGGGCTTCCAACTTCCGGAGAAGGTACCTCACCTTTTCATATGCATCCCGTTCTCGGATTGCCCTTTCTTCGGGGTCTGCTATTTCTTCAAAGTCAGCCACGAATCCTGGGCCCACATGCTTCTCTGATGCAAAGTGCTTCGCGATCTTGTCTAAGCCTTCTCTGACCAGGCCATGCTCCAGGTGCGGTCGGAACTCCTCTATCAAGTGGTCCAGGCCACCAGGATAGTTCTGGATGCAGTAGTAGATGTCCCAGGCATCTTTTTCTTTCAAACGTTCATCAAGGGCCATGCCTTTCATGACGAGAAATGGCACAATAGATGCTACGCGAACCTTTACCGTATCCCTTGCTCCACCGGGCAACTCCCCTTCAATGGTCACGACGACAGGATTGTCGAAGACAAGATCACAACCTCTTGTTTTACGCGCAAGACCTCCTTGGATCCTTTGGTGCCGATGGCCTTCCCCTGTCCCCTGGTATTCACCAGAGAGCAAGTCAACCTGAACCGTAATCTCATTTCCTTCAACCATCAGCTTCCGGTGGAAAATGAAAGGCTGTTTGCCCTGAACATACCCCCTCTCAACCAACAAAGATTGGATCGACTTGTATCCCTCATCTCTGAGCTCCAGGTGATTCAACGCCAGATCAACATCAATGCTTCCTATGTGCGGGCTTTCCTTTCTGGTCAACAAAAGGTCCGGGACCCAGCCGCCTACGAGGACAATATTTTTCCAGTACTCTCCGAGAAGGTGCACAAGCTCAACTAGCACGGATCGGGCCGCCCTGACCAATTCTTCGGTATAATCCCTCTGAGTTACCATGTCGGTTTGATCACCTGGTCAAGAAGTACCTGGGCCGCTTCTTCCCCCCGACCCCGAAAACTGCGAACGTCCAAATAGACCTGGACAGGAGAGGCTACTTGAGCCCCGTTGAGTTCACGGGCACCGTAAAAGACTCCTTCATCATAGGGTATGAAGAGGCTCACGTTCGTCCCGCTGCTAACCCTTTTTAGAGCCAGTTGAGAAATCAGGCCTTCATCGAGGTCTTCCAGGTATGCCATGGCCCTCTGATATCGAACAGCAGGCGCAAACCTTGCAGCACCTGAAAAGCCAGTAAAGGCGTAGTTCAGATTCTTGCGATTGCAACACTCAACCAAATCCGCTTCAAATTCGGCTTGGCCTTTCATGAAATAGAAATCCAGGATTTGGTTCCTACGAAAGGAGTAATTCTCCTGCCATTCTTTGAGAAGTTGCTCGGGTTTATTCAGAATGAAACCCCTTTTATCTACCAGAATCCATTCACGGTCCATGAGCAGCTTTTTCACATTGGAGACCTGCCCGAGGCTGACCTGGGCCTCTTGAGCCAACTCCTCGACTTTCCAGGCCCTTCCGGCTTTGTTCAGCAGGACCCGGAGTACCCTCTCCGCCTTTGGCGAATAGAGGGAGCGCAGATCCCTTTTCTCTTTGAAAGGGTTCGGTCTCCCTTCCTGCTCAATATAGACCCTGTCAAAACACAAATAGCAATTCCCGGCCAGGTCCAGGTATCCTATTCCTTCCTGCCGGCATATTTCACCTGCCTTTGGAGAGACATAAGGGGCCAGAAAGACTCCATAGGCATCAGGATAAAAATCCCGATAGCGCAGAATCTGATTGACCGCCTCATGGGCCAGGCGCGGCTGGCCGTTGGCCTTTGTCTCCACAACCAGATACTTCTCACCCTCGGGCAAGGCGATTTTGATCAGGAAATCAGGCGCAACCCTTTCCTTAGAGGTCTCCCTTTTGATGGCTTCGATTTTGAGGAAAGGAACACGGGATAGGCAGGAACGTAGGGCTTCCCTGGCTTTCTTTTCGAGCTGATCACCCGATATCCTCATTCAAAATACCTCTTTCAGCGTTTGTTGAAAGATGATTCTAAGGTGAAAAACGATTTGTGTCAAGCTTTTTCACCAAAAGGCATATTTTCAACATACGCTGAAAATATAATCTTCAATGAAAAAATGCTTCCCCTCTTCATTATTTCTTTCTACGGCCTCTCTTAGATGGGCCAGTTTTTGAGGTCGGGCACCTCTTTCCAGCATTCGGACGCAGACCTGATAATCCTTCGGCCTTGATTTTCTCCTCTTCCTCTGATGCGGGCGGCTGCCAGGGGCCTGCCAGTCCGGGGCAACCATCCTGAAGAATGTTTATCCGCCGATGTTGAAGCAGACTTTCTTCATGGGACCGAGGCTGGTGCCTACCACCTGGCCCACGGACACACCCGGGATTCTGGATTTTCTCTTGGCGGTCTTGATGTTGCCGTGCCTTCCTCCACCAAATTTGGATTCG
>DAOVEU010000028.1:0-10619 GCA_030668805.1 Desulfobacterales bacterium | reverse complement strand
AAGTTCGTAAAGAGGGTCCCTATGCCCCAGGCGATGGATTCCGGGTGAGGATGTATTTTCAGCCCATTTACATCATGCCATACATACTCATCAGGACCGCCGATGTTTGTTACGACCACGGGTTTTCCTGCACTCCAGGCTTCAAGGACAACAATGCCGAAAGGCTCGTTGCGGCTCGGCACGCAAACGACATCGCAAGCTCTGTAAAGATCAATCAATTCCCAGCCCGTTTTGAAACCGACAAACCGGGTCGCGTGTGACACACCAAGATCGTGCGCTCGACATTCAACATGAGGTTTCATCTCGCCATCACCTGCGAATACGAACTTGGCGTGAGGATAATATCCGAGTATGTAAGGGATGGCCTCGACCAATAGATCGGGGGCCTTTTGATAAACCATGCGACCACAAAAAAGGACCATCGGATCCATGGAACCAATTCCGTAACGCCCTTTGACCCCATCCGGGGAAAGCCAGCCATCGAAATGATGCAGATTGACCGCGTTGTAGGCCACGAAAACCTTCCAGTCAGGGAGTTCATACATCCACATGATCTCATTTTGAAGGGCCCGAGACACCGCTATGACTCTATCGGCACAGTAGGTCCCTGCTCGCTCGATCTCGCGGATGTTAGCAGAAGGGCCACCGTAAAAATTGTTTCCACAACGGCCATATTCGGTTGAGTGAATGGTGAGAATTCCTTTTCGCCCGCGCCCTTGTTTGATCCAGATCATGGCATTGGCGGTTAGCCAATCATGCGCATGGATTACATCGAAGGGGCCAACGAAGTCCTCGGTCTGAAAGACATGGTGCACAAAAGACCGGCACATATCGTTGATTTCTTCTATGAAATCATAATTCAACTGAAAGGCGCAGCGGTGATAATGGACTCCGTCGATCTGATCGTAGTGTGACTGGCCGTGTCCTATCCGGGTAAAGACATGCACTTCATGCCCTTTCCGGTCAAGGGCAGCCGCCAGCTCGGTGACATGAGCGGCAACGCCGCCCACGGGGATCGAATGAAGTGACTCCCAAGACAAGATCGCTATTCGCATAGTTGCCCTTATAGCACAATAACTATTGTTTGGTCTATACCCCCCGTCACACCGACATGACGCCTCATTCGCTTTTGAGTTCAAGACCTTCCGTTTGGATTGATATCTGAATCCTGCAATAATCAGTTGCACGTAATCCAGACTTCAGATATACTAGATGTTAGTTTTGTATACAAGCTAAGATCTTAACATTTATGTCAAGTTTTTGTAACACCCTCAGGTGCAAGAGATGAGCAGATACTGGATTCTGGTCTTTGGATACTGGATAAAATAACCAATGCCTTTTTTTGTGTATCCAGTATCCAGCATCCAGCATCTGTTCGTCTCAAGAAATGTGTTATTTACGCCATGAACTCGTCGGTTTGAGTCGAAGCTTCGCCAGAAAAAGAGGGGGGCTATGCCTAAAGTATTGGTCGTTGATGACGAAAAGAGTATCAGGGCTCTGTGCGCAGAAGAATTGGGTGAGGAAGGCTATGAGGTCATCACAACCGGCCAAGGCAAGGGGGTATTAGGGCTCATTGCCTCTGCCCGGCCCTCGGTCGTGGTCTTGGACATCCGGATGGAAGATTGCAACGGGCTGGACCTGCTTCAGGAAATACGGCAAGCCCACCCGGATCTCCCGATTGTTCTGAACACCGCCTATGATTCCTATAGAGAGGACGTTAAATCCGTTGCCGCCGACTTTTACGTGATCAAGTCATTTGACTTGGCGGAACTAAAGGCCAGGCTTGCCGAGGTCCTAAAGGAATAACACCACGCATGAAAGCCATTTTCAAGTACAACATACTTGCCAGCCTCCCCCAGAGGTTAAAGCCTCTGGAGAAACTCGCCTACAATTTATGGTTTAGCTGGCACCACGACATCGCGAACCTGTTCAGGCGCATGGACGGTGATCTCTGGGAGTCGTCGAAACAGAACCCGGTCTATATGCTGGGGGCTATCAGCCAGGACCGCCTGGAGGAATTGGCAGAGGATGCAGGCTTTCTGGCCCAGATGGACCGTGTTTATGAGGAACTGGAAAGATACATTTCTGTTCAGCCCTCCGGGGTCCCTGAAGCCCAGGACAAGGATCGATTCCTCGCTGCTTATCTTTCGGCAGAATTCGGCCTCGCCGAGTGTTTGCCTATCTATTCCGGAGGCCTGGGGGTGCTGGCAGGGGACTACTTGAAGTCTGCCAGCGACTTGAATTTGCCCGCAGTGGGCGTTGGTCTCTTTTACCACGAAGGCTATTTTCAGCAATACTTGAATGCCGACGGGTGGCAGCAGGAAGCCTATCCTGAAAACGATGTTTCCACTATGCCGGTCCACCTCGTGAAGGATGAAAAAGGCCAACCTATCATGGTGGAGGTATCCATACGCGGCCAAGCGGTTAAGATCCGGATATGGCGCGTGATGGTGGGACGAGTTCCTTTGTACTTGCTTGACACGAATGTAACAGAGAATCAACCTGAGCATCGCTACATCACCTTCAGGCTTTATGGCGGGGACTGGGACATGCGGCTCAGACAGGAGATTGTCCTGGGCATTGGCGGCGTTCGCGCACTCCAGGCCATGGGCATCGAGCCCACTGTCTACCATATGAATGAAGGCCACTCTGCCTTTTCTGCCCTGGAACGGATTCGCATGCTGAGAAACGATCAGGGCCTGTCCTTTGATGCCGCAAGGGAGTTCGTGGTTGCCACCAATTCGTTTACTACGCATACTCCTGTGCCAGCAGGAAACGACATGTTTTCGCCAGACCTTATGCACACATATTTTGAGGATTATGTCCAATCTCTGGGAATTGCGTTCAAGGTCTTTCTGGGATTCGGCCGCCAGGAGCCAACAAACGAGCAGGAACCGTTTTCTATGCCAGTACTGGCCTTGAGGCTCTCTGCCCATGCCAATGGGGTGAGCCGATTACATGCCAGGATCTCCCGCAACATGTGGCACAGAATCTGGCCTAAGAATCCAGTGGAAGATATCCCTATTTCGCCAATAACGAATGGGATTCACATCCCGTCGTGGATCTCGACAGACATGGCAGAACTCTTTGACCGGTACCTGGGACCAAACTGGGTCGAAGACCCCGACAGCCAGAAGGTGTGGAAACAGGTTGAGCAGATCCCAAACTCAGAACTGTGGCGGACCCATGAAAGGCGCCGGGAACGCCTGGTCGCCTTTGCACGACAAAGGTTGCAGGCTCAGCTTAGGAACTCCGGGGCCTCAGCCCGAGAGCTTAATGCTGCTGCCCAAGTGCTCAATCCCGGAATCCTCACCATTGGATTTGCCCGTCGCTTTGTGGAGTATAAGCGGCCCACTCTCCTCCTGCAAGATGAGGCCCGGCTCATTGAGCTGCTGACCCACCCCGAACGACCTGTACAGATAATTATGGCGGGCAAGGCCCATCCTCATGATTCACCCGGCAAAGAGCTTATCAGGAAGATCATTCACTTTGCCAACAGAGAAGAGGTTCGCCATCGGCTTGTGTTCATCCAGGGTTACAACATCACGGTGGCGCGCATGATGCTTCAAGGCTGCGACCTGTGGCTCAACACCCCCAGGAGACCCCTGGAGGCCTGCGGTACCAGCGGCATGAAGGCCATTCCTAACGGTGTTTTGAACCTGAGCACCCTTGATGGGTGGTGGGACGAAGGTTATGACCAGAGTTATGGATGGGCTATTGGCCGGGGCGAGATCTATGAGGACCATCCTTTGCAAGACGAGGTAGAGAGCCGGGACATTTTCAATCTCCTGGAACGGGAGATCATACCTGTCTTTTATGACCGGGGCCTGGATAATCTGCCTTACGGTTGGCTGGAAAAGATGAAAGCAGCCATGTGTCATCTTTGCCCGATCTTTAACAGCCACCGGATGGTTCAAGACTATGCCAATCAATTCTACATCAGCGCCTCAAGGCGCTACAATGATCTTTCAAGGGAGGAGATGAAGGGCGCGGAAGAACTGGCCCTGTGGCGACAGAAAATCATGACCAACTGGGATCAGATTCGGATCAATCGCGTCAATGTGCACGATGGCATCCCTGTACCGGTGTCGGGCCGCCTCAGGATAGGCACAGATATTTTTCTGAGTCAACTTGATCCCCAAGATGTGGACGTGGAGATCTACTTCGGGCCGTTAAGCCTTAAGGATGAGTTCACGGAAAGACAGACCCTGCAGATGAAAGCCCTGGATTCTGACGGCAACGGCAACTATCGCTTTGAGGGCGAGATACCGTGTTTGCACACAGGCAAGTATGGATTTACCATCAGGATCATGCCGAGTCGCCGGAAGATGGAAACCCCTTACAATACGGGGTTGGTGATTTGGGCCCAGGATCAATCCATCACCCCTTAATGCACCTCCGCCCAGTTCTGGCCTGTCTTGATGTCAACTTTGAGCGGTACTCTCAACGGATAGACCCCCTCCATGATCTCGGTGACAAGATTTTTCACATGCCATAGCTCTTCAGGTGGGACTTCAAACACCAGTTCATCGTGGACCTGTAGAAGCATCTTGGCCTCCAGTCCCTTTTGGCCAAAGGCCCTGTGTATCCGTATCATTGCCACCTTGATGAGATCGGCAGCCGTGCCCTGAAGGGGCGTGTTAACGGCCGTGCGCTCGGCAAACTCACGGGCCGTTCGGTTTTTGCTTAAGATGTCGGGTAGGCAACGATGACGGCCCAGCAGCGTGGCCACCTTGCCCGCTTTGCGCGCTTCCTCTTTGGTTTCTTCTGTGAACCGTTTGACGCCTTTGTATCTGCGAAAGTAGTTTTCAATGTAGATCTTTGCCATCTTCTGACTGATGCCAAGCTCCTTGGAAAGCCTGAAAGGGCTCATCCCGTAGATGATCCCAAAGTTGATGACCTTGGCCTGACGGCGCATCTCCGGTGTAATCAGACCCGGCAGCAATTGAAAAACCTCAGCCGCTGTGCGTGCGTGGATATCCTCGCCCTTTTCAAATGCCTCAACAAGCATGGGATCCTCGGAATAGTGGGCAAGGAGCCGGAGCTCTATCTGAGAGTAGTCCGCAGATAGCATGGTCCAGCCTTTTCGGGGAACAAAGGCTGCCCGGATCTTGCGCCCCTCTTCGGTCCGCACGGGAATATTTTGAAGGTTGGGGTCACTGCTGCTCAAACGCCCGGTGGCCGTGACGGTCTGATTGTAAGACGTATGGATGCGGCGAGTTTCCGGATGAATCAGATCCACAAGGGCATCGGCATAAGTAGACTTGAGCTTGGCAAGTGAGCGGTATTGCAGGACCAGTGCAGGGAGTTCATGTTCCAGGGAAAGCGTAGTAAGTACCTCTACATCTGTGGAATACCCAGTCTTCTTTTTCGTCTTTTTTTGAATAGGGAGCTTGAGGTTTTCAAAAAGTATCCGGCCCAGTTGCTGATGGGATTGAATATTGAAACGCTCTCCAGCAATGGCGTATATTCGATCTTCTGTTTCATAGAGCTGGCGCTCAAATTCTTTTGATACAACCTCCAGACGATCCTTATCCACGCAAATCCCAGACATTTCCATGTCCACGAGGACCGGTACGAGGGGCATCTCTACTTCTTTGAAGAGGCTGTCAAATCCGCCCTCCAGGACCTTGGGTTTTAGCACCTCATAGGCCATTAAGGTGATATCCGCGTCCTCACAGGCATAGGGGACCGCATCCTTTACGGGGACCTCGTCAAAGCCCTTGTTGCCCTTTTTGTTACCGGTGACTTCTTTGTAGGATATCATTTTATGATCAAGGTATTCGGCCGCAATCGTCTCCAGGTTATGGGCGCGCCGGATCGGATTCAGGAGGTAGGAGGCCACCATGGTGTCAAAGAAAACGCCTTGCAGATCAATGCCGGAACGCTTCAGCACGATCCAGTCGTACTTGATATTCTGGCCCACCTTGGCCAGCTTCGGGTCTTCAAGGAGAGGTTTCAGGCTCGCAATCGTGCTCTCCGGGTCAAGCTGCCTGGGGGCACCGGAATAGCGGTGTCGCAAGGGGATGTAGGCGGCTTCATTTGGCCGACACGCAAAAGAGAACCCCACAACCTCAGCCTGCATGGGATCCTTTGCCGTTGTCTCTATGTCGAGGGCAAACATCCCTGCCTGCTTCAGCTCGTCGATTAGCGCCTTGAGGGCATCATCATCCAGAACTACGCGATAGTTTTTGTGGCTAAGGTCGGTCTTCATAGGAAACAGCTTCTGGAGCCTTTGAAACTCCAGGTCCTTGAAAAGGCGAGCCAGCCTTTCTGCATCAGGATCTGAAACACTTAATGATGCAATCTCGACAGATAAAGGGACCTCGGTATTGATTGCCACGAGCTGACGGCTCAACATGGCCTGTTCACGAAAGTTGGTCAGGTTCTCGCGAAGTTTTTTCTTTGTTATTTTATCAAGGTTTTCAAAGATTTCCTCCACGCTCCCAAAGGTCCTGATCAATGAAATGGCTGTCTTTTCCCCGATACCGGGGACCCCTGGAATATTATCCGAGGTATCCCCGGAAAGCCCCATGACATCCACCCATTGAGAGGGCTCAAGGCCAAAGTCTTTCTTTAAGCCCGCATAATCAATGGTACGGTCTTTCATGGGATCCCAGATGCTGATCCCGGGGGTGACCAGTTGTTTAAAGTCCTTGTCGCCCGTGACCATTACAACGTGGAAGCCCTTGTTCTCAGCAGCACGGGCCAGCGTTCCGATAATATCATCAGCCTCATAGCCTGCGAGTTCCAATGAGGGGATGTTCATGCCTTCAACGACTTCCTTAATGTAGGGTATCTGCACGGCGAGGTCCTCTGGCATTGGGGGGCGGTTAGCCTTATAAGCCTCGTATATTTCATGGCGAAAGGTAGGACCCTTTGCGTCAAATGCCATTGCCATGTGCTCAGGTTTCCGATCTGAGAGAAGTTTTAACAGCATGTTTGTAAAACCAAAGGTCGCGTTGGTGGTCAGACCCCGGGTAGTGGAGAGATGGCGGACGGCATGGTAGGCTCGGTATATGTAGCTGCTTCCGTCAATGAGATATAGGATTTTGGATTTTGGCCTGCCCTGGCGCGACGTGGATGGAAGAGGCTGTTCCGCCGGAAGGCCAGGTCTGGGCCAGGGATTTTGGATTTTGGATTTTGGATTGTACATCGCTGTCATGTAAATGTGTTTGCTGTGTTCACACAGTTTTCTGTGTTTCTTGTGTCTGTTGTATTAACCCAAAGAACTCAATAAACTCGATAAACCCTGCTTACCATGAATCAGGAGCCATGACAACGGCCAGGGGCCAGTTTATCCGCTCAAAAATAGACATGGACAATTTCTTGTCCTGTATTATATGGTCTTTAAAATAGCATTCCGCAATCCAAAATCCGGCATCCTTCATTCCTCGGTTTACACTTATCAAGGATGCGGGCGCCAAGAGATAAGTTCTTTTGTTCCTACTTTTTGGTGTCAGGTGTCAGGTGTCAGGTGTCAGGTGTCAGGTGTCAGGAGCGACAAACGCGAGATCTGTACTGTTCTCAAGGCGTAAGCCGCAAACCTGAACACTGAAACCTGAAACCTGGGGTGGTGAAAAAAAGTGTAAACTACTTTGTGGCGAAAATGAGGATGCCCAAAATCCTATATAATCTCCAATGGAAGCACAACCAGTAAACAGCAGGCCAAGACCCAAAAGGAGAAGGAAAAAAGAGTATTACTGCCATCTATGCGGCCAAAAAGCTCCCTTCTGCTGGACCTGTCGCTGCGGTTTTCAGATATGCCAGGAGTGCATGATGGAAAATTTGTGGGGCATGACCTGCAACGCCATTGATTGGACATGCCCTGACTGCGGTGGGCAGTGTGGGTTTGGGAATCAATGATTGGACAGGAGGGAAGTAAGTCTTCTAACCCTTTCTTCCACCTCATGCCTTATCTGTCGCATAATCTCAATCGGCTTACCAGCAGGATCTGGCACAGACCACTCTTGATGGGGCGCTCCGGGAAAAAGGGGACAGGCCTCTTCACAGCCCATGGACACGATTAAGTCTGGTGTTCCAAAGCGAGCAGCTTGCTCAATCGATTTTGGTTTGCGAAAGGCCATGTCTATATCCTTTTCTCTCATAACCTCTTCCATGAGTGGATTGATCTCTTTGGCAGGCGCACTTCCCGCGCTTTCAACCTCAATCTTGTTCCCAGCATGGTACCGGGCAAAGGCACTGGCCATCTGGCTGCGGCAGGCATTTTCCGTGCATACAAAGAGAATCTTTTTTCTTTTAAGAAAGGGTGTTACGAGACTCTTGGCCTTCTCCTTTGCATCTGTCAGGGCTGTGGGGTGCTTTGCTATCTCTCCTGCCTTTTCGATCTGTTTATAGGTGAGGCTGCCATCAAAACTCGCCCCGACCGCGTCAAAAAAGTATTTGGCCGTGAGACTGAGGCCTTCAAAGAGGTTTTTCCCCTTTGTGGCCCCCAGGGACAACAAAAAACCGTGCCGCCACTTTCGGCCCGGATCCACGAGCTTGTGCACATATCTCCTTGCCCACAAGGTTTGAGATCGATCAATAAGGGCTTTCATCTGGGCGGTAGGACCATAGAAGAATATGGGGGTGGCCATTACGATAATGTCTGCCTGACGAAGTAAGGGGTAAATCTGCTGCATGTCATCGTCAATGGGACAAAAACCCTCCTTTTCGCAGGTGCCACATTCCTGACAAGGCGAGATATTCTTACGGGCTACATCCAAAAGCTGTGTGCGGGCGCCAAGTCTTTCGGCCTCGGCGAGAAATGCGGAGAGGAGAATGGTGGTGTTTCCTTTGGTGCGCGGACTTCCTTGTAATCCAACGACAAACATTGAAGAGCTTCAACAGAGCACGCCCCGATACGGTCGTTCCTCGAGGGTAAACAAGACGAAGGGTTCTGCCTCACAGCAGTGCTTCGCGGACGGGAAGCACTGCCGGTAAAGTTTAGATTGAAAGATGGTTCTTGCTCAATCTACAACAATAACAGAAATGTTTTTCGCAAGCTGAACAAGTTTGTTTGAAATGCTGCCGAGCACGAACTGCTTGATCCCTGAGAGACCCTTTCTTCCTATAACAAGGGTAGTGTATTTCCCCTGCTCACCTTCTTTCAAAATATCTCTGGCAATACCTACCTTCTTTTTGCGAATCTTGACAGCTATGTTCTTCGAAGGAAAACCCCCTTCGACCAAGGCCTGCTTGGCCTTTTCCATGAATGCCTTCACGCTATCTTTCTTTCTGTCCTCTATGGCGCAAAATGCTTGTTTGCTTTGTTTGAACAGAGGCGTAAGGGAGGGACTGTCCAGCCCGCAGGCTGCCGTAGCGTCCGGCAATACACTAAATAGCGTGACTGCCCCGGTCTTCTCCATGCCTTTTGCTACATAGTTAACTGCCTTCATGGAATTCTTTGATTCATCGACTGCGATCAAAATCTTTTTTGCCATTTCTCCTCTCCTTTCGTCAGGCCATCCTTAGTAAAAAATCTCTCACTTCATTTGCGCCTTTATCAGGATCGCGTGCTAAATGTCAAGGGCAAAGAAGCTTGTGGAATGTTCTAACGAGCCCCTTGAACAGGAAGAATGATTGTACAAACGGTTCCCTCTCCCAATTTACTTTGAATGCGCGTGTTACCTTCGTGATCCTCCTCTTTTTGTGTTCTTGCCTAACTGCCTTTCTATGACACCTGGAATCTTTCCTTGCCCCGACCTCCCATTTTCTTCATACGCTTCTCTGTTAGCAATGATACTGTCCCTTCTAAGGCCATGTTAGTCTTCATCTTCAACTCGTCTAAATCCACACTCTTGACTACATAGTAATCGGCAGCAACAGACTCAAGGTCGTCTTCGCCTTGACCTCCTTGATTAAGATCTTGGCGTTGAGCCATCGCTTGGTGCCAAAACGGATCGTTAATGAAGAACAGGCCGTTCCCTTTTTAGGACCGCCTCCTTTAAGAACCGGAAGACCCAGTACCCTTCTGCGTCCGGTTCTACTTCACCCAGGGCAACCCCGGGGATTACGATCTGCGCAGCAGGATCGTCCACAGAGACCGTTTCTTTGATTAGCCTGAGGATGTTCGTTCTATCGTTGTACATAATGATAGGGCCAAAGGTTTCTCTTCCGCCTTCTGCCTCATGGCGAGAACCGAACATCACATAGTCATTTACCAGTACCGCGGCCGGCACTGACTCGTAACCTAGAAGCTCGATAAAGAGGTCAAGGGTTTCCATGACTGCCTCGGAATCTCCCCTGGCAAGGGCATCAATGCCATCATTGGCCATTTCTTCTATGTCCCTTTCCTCAAAGTGAAGGTCCAGCAAATCCAAAGCCCGGTCGTGCACGTAGCGGAGAGCATCCCGACCTTTGCACATAATAATATCCGAGTCATGCAAGATTTTGATAATGTTTCGAATGCTGATCATCTCCTTCAATTCAGGGCTCTTACGCAACGTCACATCATCAAGGGTGGTTTTGCCATAAAGAGGGAGCTCGTTATCCAGCACAAGTATCTCTCCTATGCCCGGCTCAAGTTGTCGAAAATAGAGCTCAAGGTCTCTTCGTTTTTCCGGGACAAAAGGACTCAACGATAGAAGTCTCCGCATGGTTTCTTTATCCACCTTCCC
>DAOVEU010000150.1:0-5633 GCA_030668805.1 Desulfobacterales bacterium | reverse complement strand
CTGGCCCAGACCGGGTTTCTTTTTCGGGGACATTGTCCGACTTCTGTCGCGCCAGGGCGGGCCATCATTCCAGATCAATGGCACAAAAACTGCCACTGAAAGATACATGATTACAACGAGTTGTAGAGTTTCCGAGACGTTAAATTATTATTATAATCATGATTACTTGATTACTTCAATATATTTCTATAGCGGGTATCTGGAAGGCAAATGGAGTCACCTGAAAATAAAGGCTTACAATTGCTGCAACATGTGGAACTTCGTTCGCTTCGCTCCACTGATTCCGACACATTTTTGAGAAACCGAAAGGCCGCATGCAATCTTGGCTGGGGCCTCTTTTATGTCCCATCCTGTCCATCGTGCAAAAATCCAGACAGGATTTACTCAGAGACAATAAGACAATAGGGTCATAGGATCTACACTTTTGACAAGGACCTTTCTTTGATCCGCAGATTACGCAGATTACACAGATGAAAGATCAAAGAACTTACAAGATCATTGGGGCGGCTATTGAGGTAGAATCCGCAGATTACCCCAGTGATGTAAAAAACTAACCGCACTTCACCCTGGTTAAACAATAAAACAAAAAGATTTAACAGGGCAGGGGTAGATTTAGAATGACGTAGTGAAATCTTGCCCTTAGTTCTTAATCTGCGAAAACCTGCGAAATCTGTGGATGGGGTCCGCAGATTACACAGATTACACAGAAAATGAGTGATCAGAGAACATATAAAATAATAGGTGCTGCCTTTGGTTAGGGGCACGGTAACACTGAGATGAAACTGAAATTTATCTGTGCAGAGGGCTTTGAGAGTGCCGGGGAGATATGCAACAGGATCCAGGGGTATCTGGCAAATCTGATTGGCAACATAGAGATCGTCAGGAGCAAAGCCTTCCATATTGGGTCGGGCCAGACTATCATGTTGAAATATCTGGATTAATGTTCCAGAAATAGCTGTTTTCAGCATCAATATCGGCATTTTTGGTACCAAAAATGCCGCTTTGCTCTCGCCATGTGCGTCTACTAAAACCCCTCCTTATTTGACCCCCAAAATGCCATTATAGGGCCAATATCACCTCATATTTCGACATCATTTCAATGAATATCAATTCGTTAGCTTGGACCGACCCTATTTGTGGGCCCACTTCCTTGAAACGGCAAAGTGCGTGCGTCAGTCTTCCATCGTTTGAAGGGCCTTGGATTCGATATCGCGTTCCCCTTAGATACGGAGAAGCCTGTCCGAGTTGAAGCTGTTGTTGTGTGCCGGGCATGGCCCGGCTGCTAAATGGTGCTGTCCAATACTATGACACAGGTATCGGACAAAGTCCAGACCCAGCCTGACGGAGGCGCCTCGAAGCGAAGCGGAGAGGCGAGCCGTCAGGCGAGAGCGACCAAAGGGAGTGGCAAGGGTAGTTGAATCACTTTGACCATAGGTTGCAATCCACACTGGCTCGCTTAAGATGATAAAAAAGGTTGACTTTTTGACAAAAATCCTATGCATGGAGATATGCTCGAATTCAACAACCGCAAGGCCACACGTGAGATGGCATTATGTTAGATGCGGGAGTAGACAAGGCCCACAGGGATACAATTCTGGGGCAATTAACGAATAACCCGTGAATCAAATGAGGATATGGCTGGAATTATCAA
Source organism: Desulfobacterales bacterium (assembly GCA_030668805.1). GTDB lineage: Bacteria > Desulfobacterota > Desulfobacteria > Desulfobacterales. Next base: position 3,982 of record DAOVEU010000150.1, on the reverse strand, counting down.
TTGGGGGACCACCGATTTCTCCAGTTTCCAAATTTCTGTTAAAAGCCACTACATGGACCTGGATGGTTTGAGATACCATTTCCTGGATGAGGGGGCCGGAGATCCTGTGGTCATGCTACACGGGAATCCTACCTGGTCGTTCTATTACAGGGATCTGGCCCTGGCCCTCAAAGATACGTGTCGCGTGGTTGTGCCGGATCATATCGGCTGCGGGCTCTCAGACAAACCGGATGACAGGCGTTACGAATATAGACTCCATCGCCGTGTCCAGGACTTGACCGCCCTGTTGGAGCATCTCGATATCCATGATCGTATTACCCTAATTCTTCATGACTGGGGCGGCATGATCGGCATGACATACGCAACGCGTTTTCCGGAACGTATAAAGCGGCTGGTCGTGCTCAATACTGCCGCATTCCATTTGCCCGCATCCAAACCCCTTCCCCGTAGGTTGCGGATCTGCCGGCATGCGGTTATCGGCGCGCTCCTGATCAGGGGGCTTAACGCCTTTTGCTGGGCAGCCGCGTTCTTAGGATGCAAAGGGAGCCGCATGTCCCGTCAGGTGCGCCGGGGGTATCTCGCGCCCTATGACTCGTGGCGCAACCGGATTGCGGTTCACCGTTTTGTCCAGGATATCCCCTTAAAACCCAAAGACCCGAGTTACGCTCTGGTGACCGAAGTGCAACAGGGGCTCCACCGGTTACGCAAGATACCGATGCTCATTGTCTGGGGAGAAAAAGATTTTGTCTTTGACCGCCATTTCCTGCGCGAATGGACCCGCTATTTCCCTGAAGCCGAACTCCACAGGTTTCCGCACGCGGGTCATTATGTGCTGGAAGACGCAGGTGATGAGGTCATTCCCTTGATTCATGATTTCTTGAAAAGGCACCAGGGGTGATTGAAGATTGACGATTGAAGATTGGTTGTACCCATTCACAGGTTTCAGGTGACGGGTGTCAGGTTTCAGGGAGAACGCAGTGACAACTAAGATAATTTCCGGGTGGAAAAAATTGCCTCTCACATGGACTTAAACAAGCTTACAGGTGTCAGGAATGAGAAACTTAAGATCTGAAACCCCTGGCCCAGACCCTGGTTGGTGCCTTGGTAGTCCATCGGAGACACCGAAGCGCCAGGGCAGGCTGAACACTGAAACCTGACACCTGAACACTGATACTCAACTTCTCAACTACTCAACCATAACTCTAAGGCATAATCACACATGAACCATGCAAGTTTTACCAATATTGCTTCTTTCCTGCCGGCCATGGCAAAGAGCCGGCCCAATGCCCTGGCTGTGGTGTTTCCACACGGACGTGACCGGTATGGGCGCGTGAGTTATACACATCTTACGTTTGCGCAATTGGATAAGGAGAGTGATCGATTGGCCCGCGGCCTTGAACATATCGGCATACGACGAGGAGTGCGGACAATTCTCATGGTGAGTCCGAGCCTGGAGTTCTTTGCGCTTACATTTGCCCTGTTCAAGGCGGGCGCTGTGCCAGTGATGATTGATCCGGGAGTAGGGATCAAGAACCTGGGCCGGTCTATTGCTGAAACAGGACCCCGTGCCTTTATCGGCACACCAAAGGCTCATGCGGCGCGTGTTATGTTCGGATGGGGACGAAGGACCATACGAATCAAGGTCATGGCCGGCCCAGGTCTTCTCCCTGGAGCTAAGACCCTTGGCGAGGTGCGACAGATAGGCAAGGATCCTGTCGCATACAGGATGGCCGAGACCGAAGCAGACGAGATGGCGGCCATCCTCTTTACAACCGGGAGCACCGGACCACCAAAGGGCGTGGTCTACACCCATGAGATTCTCGTTCAGCAGGTGGAACTCCTCAAAGAAGAATACGGCATTGAGCCGGGTGAGATTGATCTGCCGACCTTTCCCCTCTTTGCCCTGTTTGCCCCGGCACTGGGCATGACCGCGATTATTCCTGACATGGACGCCACCCGGCCAGGCCAGGTTGATCCGGAGCGGATCATCGAAGCTATTCGTGATTTCGGGGTGACCAACATGTTCGGTTCTCCTGCATTGATCAACCGGCTAGGACGCTACGGGGCGCCACGCGGGATAAAATTCGCCACAATCAAACGCGTCATCTCAGCCGGGGCACCAGTACATGCTGACACAATTTGGCGGTTTTCTCAGATGCTTTCTCCCGGTGTTCAGGTTTTTTCGGGCTATGGGGCTACGGAAGCGCTTCCGGTCTGTTCGGTCGGAAGTGACGCCATTCTCAATGAGACCCGGAATCAGACAGACCAGGGCAAAGGGGTGTGCGTGGGGCATCCTGTGAAAGGGATCACGGTCAAGATTATCAGGATTGTTGACACGCCGATCTCGTCATGGTCCGATAATCTCCTAATTCCCGCGGGTCACATTGGTGAGATAGTGGTAAAGGGTCCTATTGTAACACACAAGTATTACCACCGGCCCGAATCGACTGCTCTTGCAAAGATCCCGGACCACAAAAACAACGGCTTTTACCATCGGATGGGTGATCTCGGCTACCTGGACAAGACAGGTCGTCTCTGGTTTTGCGGGCGCAAGTCCCAGCGGGTGATCCTTAAGGAGAGAACCCTCTTTACTATCCCTTGTGAGGGGGTGTTTAACACGCACAGGCAGGTTTTCCGTTCAGCCCTTGTGGGTGTTGCCAAAGGTGACTCGGTACTGCCGGTGCTGTGTGTGGAACTGGAACCGGAAGTTAGGATGGCGAACCGGCAAAAACTCCGGGAAGAACTCCTGGAACTCGGGCAGGGTTATGAGCACACACGGGACATCCGGACGATCCTCTTTCACCCATCCTTTCCGGTGGACATTCGTCATAATGCCAAGATCTTTCGCGAAAAGCTCGCCGTATGGGCACGCAAGGAGTTGTCATGAAAGCACTGGTTACAGGAGGTGGGGGATTTCTGGGCGGGGCAATCGTGCGCCTGCTTCTCGAGCGCGGGGTAGAAGTTGTCAGCTTTTCGCGCCGGCATTATCCGGAACTTGAACAGATTGGTGTCAAGCAGACGCAAGGCGATCTGGCTGACCAGGACGCAGTGGCCTCAGCGGTTGAAGGGTGCGATACGGTCTTTCATGTGGCAGGCAAGCCTGGAATCTGGGGACCGTATGAGGAGTACTACCGTACCAATGTAGAAGGGACGGAAAACGTCATTTCCGCCTGTCAAAGGCATGGGGTGAGGCGTCTTATCTATACTAGCTCTCCAAGTGTAATCTTTGACGGCAAGGACATGGAAGGAGTGGATGAGTCGGTCCCGTATCCCGATCATTACGAAACCCACTATCCCAAGACCAAGGCCATTGCTGAAAGAATGGTCTTGAAGGCCAATGCTCCTGAACTCGCCACAGTGGTGTTGCGTCCGCATCTGATATGGGGTCCTGGAGACAATCACCTGGTGCCGCGTATTATTGACAGGGGCAAAAGAGGCCGGTTGTGTCAAATAGGCCATCGAGCAAACCTAATTGATTCAGTCTATGTCGACAATGCGGCAGAGGCGCATCTGCTGGGGGCAGAGCGACTCGCGCCCGGCTCCGCGGTGGCCGGCAAGGTCTACTTTGTCTCGCAGGGGGAACCGCTGCCTGTCTGGGAGCTTATCAACCGGATATTGGCGGCGGCAGGACTCCCCCCCGTGACCCGACGGGTCCCGTCCGGGGCTGCCTATGCAGCAGGATGGATCCTGGAATCGCTATACAAGGGCTTCAAACTAAAGGGGGAGCCCCCGATGACCCGCTTTGTGGCCCGTGAACTCTCCACAGCCCACTGGTTCAATACTGATGCTGCCCGTCGCGATCTCGGTTATACCCCGCAGATATCGATTGATGAAGGAATGCAGCGCCTGGCGCGATACTTAGGGCTTGCACAAAAATAACTTACCATTTTGGCATCCCAGCTTCAGGCCATCTTTGACCGACCTGCCCGCCATCGCAAGCCGCTCAGGCGAGGCGGGCGGGTACTCATTCCCTGGCCCAGAC
>DAOVEU010000011.1:0-13473 GCA_030668805.1 Desulfobacterales bacterium | reverse complement strand
GAAGTCCCAGTTGACCCAGCTAATCTCATTGTCCTGGCAATAAGGATTGTTATTCCCCTGCTGGGTCCGACCAAACTCGTCTCCGGCCAGGATCATAGGGACGCCATGGGAAACCATAAGAATGGTTGCAAAGGTCTTAATCCGGCGTAACCTCCTGGCATGCACCAGGCTCTTAACGGTAGGCCCCTCAACTCCGCTGTTTGAGCTAAAGTTATGGTCACTGCCGTCTTGGTTATCTTCACCATTTTCTTTATTGTGCTTCTTTTTATACGACACCAGGTCATAGAGGGTGAAGCCGTCATGGCAGGTTATGTAATTGATGCTGTTATGAGGGCGACGGCCGTTCGCCTGATAGAGATCAGAGCTTCCTCCAATGCGCGTTGCCAGTACTGGCACCATCCCTTTATCTCTGCGGCCAAAACGCCTGACATCGTCTCTGTAATGCGAGTTCCATTCTGCCCAGCGTCCGGGAAACCCCCCAACTTGATTGACCTGTGTGTCCCACGCCTCGGCAATAATCTTGGTGTGCGCCAGCACCGGGTCCTGTTCAATAGCATCAACGAGCGAAGGACCCGGGAGCAGTTCACCTTTGTGATCCCTGCGCAGAATAGTGGCCAGATCAAAGCGGAACCCGTCCACATGCATCTCAATGACCCAGTACCGGAGGCAATCCAGGATGAATTCCTGAACCACGGGATGATTGCAGTTGACCGTGTTCCCACAGCCCGAAAGATTCAGATAATCCTTTGATTCCGGATCCAGGGCGTAATAAATCGTATTATCCAGCCCGCGGAAGCTGATCACTGGCTCGTCCGAGTCACTTTCTGCCGTGTGATTGAAAACCACATCAATAATGACTTCGAGCCCTGCCAGATGAAATGCCTTGACCATCTCCTTGAATTCTTTTACCTGATTCCCGTCCCAACCATTTGACGCATAAGAGGCCTTTGGGGCAAAAAATGCCATGGTGCTATAGCCCCAAAAGTTTTTCAGGCTCTCCCCGGTCTTGGGATTGACCCGCTTGTTTTCCAGCTCATTGAATTCAAAGACAGGCATCAATTCTACGGCTGTGATGCCCAGGGACTTTATGTAGGGAATCTTTTCGATCAAACCCCTATAGGTGCCACGGTTTGTGGTCGCTGAAGATTCATGAACCGTATATCCCCGCACATGGAGTTCATAGATAATGGTGTCTTTCAGAGGGAAATTCAGGGGCCTGTCGTCTTCCCAGTCAAAATCATCCGCGACTATACAACAGCGCCATCCTCCATCCTCACCTCCCCAAATCTCTCCTCCTTCTAAGGCCCGGGCATACGGGTCAAGGAGAATATTTTCGTTGTTGAACCAGTGCCCACTTTCCTTGGGGTCAAATGGTCCGTCAGCTCTGTACGCATACCGAATGGACGGGTCCATACCGATGATAAGAATATGCCATATATCGCCGGTCCTGTTGATTTTAGGATCCAGGAGAATTTCAGCTATGGGTTTTGGATTTGCTTTTTTAAAGAAGAGAAGAGTGATGGATGTGGCATTTCGCGAAAAAACGGAGAAGTTTACCCCCTGTGGTGTCATCGTGGCACCGAGAGGCAGCGGCTTGCCGGGTTCAGACTTCCACCCTGCGAAATCTCTACGACTCTCTGACAACATAGCTATCTCGGGAGTGGTCATTGGTCACTTGTCAGTGAAAGTGAACTAAAGTGCCTAAAGTGAGCTAAAGTGCCTAAAGTTGAAGACCTCAATTCCTCAATCCCTGAATTCCTGAATCCCTCAATCCCTGAATTCCTCAATCCCTGAATTCCTGAATCCCTCAATCCCTGAATTCCTGAATCCCTGAATTCCTGAATCCCTGAATTCCTGAATTCCTCAATCCCTCAATTCCTGAATCCCTCAATCTCACGTCCTTCTTACCCTCAAACCTTTCTTGATGGCTGCGGAGGCATCAAGCACCAGACTCAAGAGCGCAGGCACCAGGAAGATCGTGAAGACCGTGGATACCAGGAGGCCGCCCACCACCACGCTGCCAAGGCCCCGGTAGAACTCGGACCCCGCGCCAGGGGTAAGCACCAGGGGGAGCATCCCGAAAACGCTGGTCACGGCACTCATATATATGGGCCGGATACGCGTGCGGACCGATTCCCGAATGGCCTCCCGCGGTCCCATGTTACTGTCACGCATATTATTGAGAGCCTGGTGTACAATAAGGATCGCGTTGTTGACAACGATCCCCACTAAGATCACAAAGCCCAGCATGGTAATGATGTCCAGGGCTTGATAACCGATAAAGACGTTTACCAGCAGGAGGCCAACAAACCCTCCGGCTGCGGCAAGCGGCACACTGAACATGATGACAAAGGGATAAAAGAAGTTTTCGAAAAGAGCAGACATCAAGAGGTAGCTGATGACAAGAGCCAAAATGATGTTCCACTGGAGGGCCCGCCTCGTGCGGGTCAAGTCGTCTGCGGTCCCGCTCAGCTCAATACGGTAGAGGGTCCCAAGCTCCGCCTTGAGGGGTCCCACTACCTTATCTCTGACTGTGGCCATGGCGGTCTCCAAGGGGATCTTCTTTGGGGGGATTACTTGAATCGTAATGGCGCGCTCCGAATCGATGTGGTTGATCTGGGTAGGTCCCTCTTCCAGGCGAATCTCAGCCAACGATCCCAGGGTCACCCTTTCCCCTCTGGGGGTCTGGATCGGCAAGTTGGCCAGCTCTTGTGTCCGCTTGAGCTTGGCCTCATCTGCCTTCACCACCAGGTCAATTTCATCGCCATAAAGCCGATAATTGCTCGCCTTGGCGCCGTCCACGAGCGCATCCACGGTTCTGCCAAGGTCAGCAGTCGTCATCCCCAAACGACTCAGCCGATCACGGTTCGGTATCACCCGCATTTCAGGGTTGCCCAGATCGAGGCCTGGAATGGGACGTATCTGAGCATTGGGAATGAGTTGGGCTACCTGACCGTATATACGTCGGCCGAGCATAATCAGTCGCTCTATCTCCGGGCCCTTGATTTCTATCTCAATGGATCTCCCTTCGCCAATGCCGCGAGCAAAGAGGCTCGGCTGCTGGACAATGGCAATCATGCCAGGGATTTTTCTCAGCACGCCGTAGACGTGCGGAAGCAGCTCTCGCGTTCTTTCCTGGATCTTTGACACTATTCCGAAAAAAGCCTGTTGTCCCCAGGCCACAAAAAAGAAATTTTTTACCTCGGGAAGGTTCAATTTCCTTGCAGCCTCGCTTTCGCCTTCATGTGCTATAAGAGGAAGGACATCCTTTTCTACGGTCTTTGCGATTTCATCGAGCTCTTCAAGATTGTATCCGGGCGGAGGCAAAAGAATCCCGAACAGAAGTTCCCGATTTCCTTCTGGCAGGTATTCTGTTTTCGGCATCAGGAACCAGGCCATGCCGATGGCCATGCCTGTCATCAAAACAACCAACCCGAGGCGTGCCGAGACCCGGCCGCACATCCAGTAAACGAATCCGGTAATCCCGCTGGTAAACCCCGATGCCAGGCGATAGATGGACCATGACTGCTTGCGTGAGGGTTCAGTGCGCCGGACTTTTCCGAGTATCTTGGAAGAAAGGGTCGGAATCACGGTAATCGATACCAACAGACTCAGGGCTACCGCGCTGCTGATGGCAATGGCAATGTCCCGGAAGAGCTGGCCCGCCTCTTCTTCGACAAAGATAACGGGAAGAAACACGGCAACTGTGGTCAGGGTGCTGGCGAGGACCGCGCCCCAAACTTCGACAGTGCCGTCATAGGCAGCCTGCACACGGCTTTTTCCCATCTCACGGTGACGAAAGATATTTTCAAAGACGACAATGGAGTTGTCCACTACCATTCCGATTGCAAAGCTCATGCCAGCCAGACTGACCACATTGATATTGCGTCCGAAAAGCGTCATCAAAAGAAAAGTCCCTACCACACTGATTGGGATGGCAAGCGATACTATCAAGGTACTGGTGAAGTTTCGCAGAAAGACCAGGAGTACGATGATCGCCAGAGTCCCGCCTACAAAGATGTTTTTCGTCACCAGGTGAATGGCGCCATAGATGTAGTTTGTCTCATCATAAGCCTGGTCGATGTGCAATCCGCGATCCTTCAGGATACCGTTGTTCAGTTCAGCAAGGGCCTCCTGTATTTTCTTCATAACGACCAGGACGTTGGAACCGGTTTCCCGAACCGCATTTATCACAATGGTCGGGATCCCCTCGTGCCGAACAACCACTTGGATATCTTCATAGCCTAAGGAAACGCGAGCTACGTCCTCGACGGTGATGGGAACCCCGTTGACCCGTTTGATGATGACCCTGGCCACATCTTCCGGGGTCTTATACTCCCCGACTGTGCGGGCAATATACCGGCGTTTCCCCTCATCAAAGTCTCCCGCGCTGATGTTCTTATTTTCCACATCCAGGGCCTTCATCAACTCAGGGATTGTGATATTGCGGGCAGCTAAAGCCTCTGAATCCACAATCACCTGAAGCTCACGCTCCTGTCCCCCGTAGATATTGACCGAAGCCACGCCGGAGATCCGCTCCAGACGAGGTTTTACGTAGTCATCACAAAAATCGTATTCATGACTCAGCACGCCCTCGTATCCGTCGAGGGCGCAGAGGGGCATCCACGCAATCGCTGCTTCGTGCCGGCCCCCAGACTTGACGATCGGTTTGTCCATGTTGTCGGGGTATTTCTTCACCTGGTCGAGCTTATTGGAAACCTTGAGCAGGGCCGCATCCGGATCTGTGCCGACCTCGAACATCAGATTGATATAGGCCAGCCCGTCACGGCTTTCGCTTTTCATCTTGTCAAGTCCCTCTACGTTCTTGAGCTCATCTTCCTGCACATCGATGATTTCCCGTTCGACCTCTAATGGGCTTGCACCCTGCCAGGCGGTTTCCACGGAAATCTCCGGGATGTCCACGTTGGGGGTGAGCTGAATGGGAATTCTGAAAAGCGAGATAAGACCAAAGAGGACCAGCAGGATAACCCCGACCGTCACGGTCACGGGCTTCTTTATGGCAGTATCAACGAGTTTCATGGATAGGAGACAGTGAGCTAAAGTGCCTAAAGTGAGCTAAAGTGCCTAAAGTTATACCGACAAGAAAGCTATTCATAGGCCTCTGTAAATCCCAAATGTCAGGTGATTTAAGCCCGTTATTAAGGTGATTATTGAGTTATGACAAAATCGATCACAATATCTAGAGCTTCTTCTCTCATTGAGTTTTAGACACTTAAACCAACCTTTCAGAACTAATAAAACAAGCCACTGTCCCTGGCAGTGGCAATTTGACTGTACCTGATGACACATCTATCAACTTTAGTTCACTTTAGCTCACTCCAATATTTCCACGGGTTGTCCTGGTTGCAGGCGCTCGTTGCCACGAATGACCACGTAATCTCCTGGCTTGATGGGGCCCTCAATGGCTACATTGCCGTCGTAATAGCCAATGATCCGGATATTCATAGGGTGAGCCACACTGCTGGCTACGACAAAGACCAGTCGATTGGTTCCGGCTGTTACTATGGCGTCCTTTGGTACCAGGAGGGCATTCTTTTTGCTTCCGAGGTTAAAGGTGGCCCTTGCCTCCATACCGCTCCTGATTTTCAAGCCCGGGTTGACAAGGCTCACTCGCACGGGAAAAGTGCGGGCATTAGGGTCTCCTTCGGGAAGGATGGCAGAAACCTTACCAAGAAATGGCTCATCGGATATGCTTGCTACCAGGACCCGGACCGGGTTTTGGAGAAGAAGCTGCACGGCATATCGCTCGGGGACATCCACGATGATGCGTATGCGCACCAGATCAACAAGGGTTACCACCGGTCCACCAACCGGTATCCACTCTCCAACCTGGGTGTGCTCTTTGGCAACAAAACCTGCGAAAGGGGCAACAACTGTTTTTTTCAGAATGTCATCATTAAGAAGCTCGATTTCAGCCTCAATACGCAATACTTCCTGTTCCAGGGATTGATATTGATACAACGCCTCATCATATTTCCTTGCCGCGATGCTGTCAGTATGTTTGAGTTTGGTATACCGCGCCAGTTCTTTTTGAGCAAAGAGCAAGTTCGCTCGAACTCTCTCCCTGGCAGCTACCGCTGCCTTCAGGTGCAGCACAAGATCGGTCGATCTCAGACGGGCAAGGGCCTGCCCTTTTTCAACAAAGTCTCCTTCGCGGACCGGAAAGTCCTCCACCAGCCCGGACACCTCGGCTGCAATCGTGCTGCGGGCAATCGCTTCAGTGCTTCCAACCAAAGTTATCTGGTCTGAAACCGTGTCCTGAACGACCCGTGCAACCCTAACGGGCACTGCCGGTGGTCCCTGGTGTTTTTTGACTTCGGCCTGAGCGTAGGCAACTGAACTCACAAGCAGAACGAGAAACACGGCTGCCCAGGTATCGCACCCAATAAACTTTTTCCAACGTGTCTGATCCATAAGTTAGTTCGCTTCGCTCAGAATTGGAATAATGGGTTTATGAGGAATTTCCTTTTCTCGAGCGGCGAAGCCGCGTTACATAAAATCGCGAAGCTATTTTATACGACCAACTCCAAACCCTCGTAGGCCATGATCACTTTGCATGTCTGGCCTATCCCCTGTAGCTCCGCGTACTTGCGAGTCCTTTGAAGAATATCCCTCAAGGTATTATCATCATAGGTGGGCTCGTGGTGAAAAAGAACCAGAGTCTTAACCCCGGCGTCACGGGCCATGTCCACACCTGTCAGGGAGGAACTGTGGCCCCAGTCTTCTTTTTCCAGGGCTTCCCTTAGCGTATATTGCGAATCAAATACCAGAACCTTTGCCTGGGAAAAGAAGTCTATGTACTTTTCCATGTCCGATTCAGAGAGATTGGTGAACTCTGTATCCGTGGCATACACAAATGAGGCGTCTTGTTTTCTAACCCGGTAGCCAAAAGACCCACCAGGATGGTTCAATTTGATATTTGTCACATTAACATGACCAATGGCCACGTTTTGCCCTTCTGAAAGTGAAACGAACTCAATGTCCGCGTGCATGGCATCGAGTGGCACCGGGAAATACCAGGGGTCCTGCTGCATAGACAAACGCTTCTCTACATCGGAATGCGGGCTGTGGATAATGATTCGGTTCCCGGGGACATGTGCTGGAAGGAAAAAGGGAAATCCCTGTATATGATCCCAGTGGGTGTGGCTCAAGAATAAATGGGCTGTTCCGGCCCCCTGGCCGAACCTGCCGTCCATAAGGTGCTGACCGAGCAGCCTTATGCCCGAGCCCGCATCAAAGATGATCGTGGTATCCTCAGAGTGCAGCTCAACACATGAGGTGTTACCGCCATATGTTCCCTTCATATGCCGGGGAAGTCCTTCCACATAGTGTTCTGCTGCCCGCTCGTCCATAATATCACGATGAGACGCCCTTTTTAGGGCCCACGTTATCTTTTCTTTGAGCTGCTGAGCACCCAAGGGTGTGGGAACAGAACCACGAACCCCCCAGAATCTGACAATCATATTCCCTCCCTTATAAAATCGCTTCGCGATTTTATATAACGCGGTCACGCCGCTAAAAAAAGGAAATTCCTATACTGCCAAGAATCCCGAAGTTCGATTCTTATCAGACTTTTGAATCTCTATCAACATCCGATTATGCCTTCCCAAAAACGTGAGGTTCCCTGAAAACGGTGGAGCCCCATCCGTAATAATGGGTTGACATGGCCACTGGTGTTTAATAAAAATTTAGGATACTATCTTTTCACTCAAACGGAAAACCAGCAAATAGTTCGGAACCTATGGCTCCCTTCAAACCTGCATATCTGGAAACCCACAACAGAGGTCTCCTCAAAGAGAAGATAGATCAGGCTTACGAAATCCTGAAGGCCTGTACCCTGTGTCCAAGGGCGTGTGGCGTGGACCGGCTCTCAGACGAAAAGGGGATCTGCCAAACAGGGGAACATGCCATTGTGTCAAGCTTTAACGCCCACTTTGGGGAGGAGAGCCCCCTGGTCGGGAACCACGGCTCGGGGACTATATTTTTTGCCCGGTGCAACTTATTGTGCATTTTTTGCCAGAATTATGACATCAGCCACGAAGGCCAAGGTGTTGAGTTTTCATCAGAACAGCTTGCCAGGGCTATGCTTTTTCTCCAGGAGAGGGGCTGCCCCAACATAAACTTTGTGACGCCCACTCACGTAGTGCCGCAGATTTTGGCTGCACTTGACAAGGCTATTGAAGGAGGACTCAGGGTCCCTCTCGTCTACAATACGGGCGGCTATGACAGGTCTGAGACCCTGGCCATCTTAGACGGGGTGTTTGATATCTACATGCCTGACTTCAAGTATTGGGATCCTAAGGTAGCCGAGGAACTCTCCGACGCACCAGATTATCCTGAAGTAGCCCGGGAGGCCCTGAAGGAGATGCACCGCCAGGTGGGGGACCTGGTGATGGATGAGCAGGGAATTGCCCAGAGAGGCGTTCTGATCCGTCATCTGGTGCTTCCCGAGGGGCTGGCTGGGACACGGCAGATCATGCGTTTCTTGGCCAGGGAAATCTCGCCTAACAGCTATGTAAACATTATGGCACAGTATAGACCGTGCGGCCGTGCCTCTGAGGTGCCGGCCCTGAGGCGCTCCATCACTGACGAAGAATACCAGGAGGCAATTCAGATGGCCCACGATGAGGGAATCAACCGGCTGGATGAGCGGAAACGGGTCTTTCTGTTTCACTGGATGTAATGGAAAGAACATTTGCTGTTGGTGACATACATGGCTGCCTTGACAAGTTAATCTCGTTGATGGGCATCATCGATATTGACCCGAAAAAAGATATACTCCTGTTCATAGGAGACTATATCGACCGAGGCACTCAGTCAAAGGAGGTCGTGGACTATCTGATTGATCTGGCCAGGCGGCAGAGCCGTGTGATCTTTCTGAAGGGAAATCACGAGCTGATGCTCCAGCTTTACTTAAGTGGAGTAGACAGGTTCAGCTTTCTGGCCAACGGTGGGCAAGCAACCCTGGACAGCTACTTGAAGCAGAGTCCCCCTGCCGGAGCCGACCTTATACCGAGTACACATCTCGACTTCTTTGGCAACCTCCGTCTATATTATGAGACGGACCAGTACATCTTTGTCCACGCGGGCCTGAAGGCGAACATACCCCTTGAGAAACAAGATGAATTTGATATGCTCTGGATACGGGACGAATTCATATATTCTGATTTTGATTTTGGAAAGCGTGTGATTTTTGGACACACACCTTTTCGTGAACCACTGGTTCTCCACAACAAGATTGGCATTGATACCGGCGCCGTTTACGGCAACAAGCTGTCCTGTGTCGAGCTGCCAGCCGTGAAGTTTTATAGTGTATGATTGTGGTGGTGAAATCCGTATTTTCACTGGCAAAACATTTTTGCGGTGTACAGAAAGCCTTTTCCATAAGTGGAGTGAGCTAAAATGCCTAAAGTGCCTAAAGTGAGCTAAAGTTGATGAGTTGAAGAAACTTCTTGTAAAGATTGGTCTATTTCTCGTAACTTTAGTTCACTTTAGTTCACTTTAGGCACTCAATCCGTCAACTAACAAGGGAGGAACTGGTTATGGGGGTGCACGACGTCGTCAAGAACATCACTTGGTTGGGACATGATGGGTTTCTCATCAAAGGAAATGGCAAGGCCATCGTCATCGACCCTTTTCAGGTCAAGCAATGCGAGCCCGCAGATATCATCCTGGTTACCCATGAGCACTATGATCACTGCTCACCAGAGGATATCCAGAAGATCCGGAAGGCTTCGACGGTGATCGTGACTGAGGCCAATTCGGCCAAGAAGCTCACCGGGGATGTGCGTGTCATGCAACCTGGAGACAAGCTCACGGTTTCGGGAATCCCGATCGAGGCCGTGCCTGCCTACAACACAAACAAGGATTTTCATCCGAAAGAAAATGGCTGGCTGGGATTTGTCCTCACGGTGGACGGTGTCAGGATCTATCATGCAGGTGACACTGATCTGATACCGGAGATGGATTCCGTGGAGGCAGATATTGCGCTCCTCCCGGTATCCGGGACCTACGTCATGACTGCCGAGGAGGCCGTGGAAGCCGCTAAGGCGATCAAGCCCAGGCTCGCAATTCCGATGCATTACGGTGCCATTGTGGGTTCTCAAGACGATGCCCGGCGGTTCTCCGATGCCCTGGCCGGGACCTGTGAGGTGGTTCTGCTATAGATTTCAAGAAATAACCCAAAAATCTTTTCTGAGAGACATAAACCCATGAAGAAAATCGTTCTTTTCACCCTATTGGTGTTCGTGCTGTGCGCTGGCACGGCCAGTGCGAAGCGGCTCAGTGTTGCTTTTGACAAGGCCAATGTGCGCTCAGGTCCGGGGACAAATCACGAAATCATGTGGAGCGCTGGAAAGTATTATCCGGTTGATATCATTAAGACATCTGGAAACTGGTACCACATCCGTGACTTTGAAGGGGACACAGGATGGATTTACCGGAGGCTCCTTAAGAAGATCCCGGCCGTTATCGTCAAAGGTACTATAGTCAATGTTCGGGAGGGCCCGGGAACGGGGTTCAGGGTCTTATTCCAGGCCGAAAAAGGGGTCAGCTTCAAGCTTCTCAAAAGAAAGAAGAAGTGGCTAAAGGTCCAACACGCAGACGGCGAGGTGGGCTGGATCCATACGTCCCTGGTGTGGGGGTATTGACCAGGCTTCGTGATGCTGGTTGCTGGATCCTTCCTGCCCACCGTTGCCAAACATGCTGGCATTTTTGCTGTGTGCTGTGCGTGGCGATGGCAGGCAGGGATGCTGGACAACAAAAAAGGAAAAGCTTCCTTATTCAATCCAGTATCCAGTGACCAGTATCCAGTATCTGCCAGAGTTTACAAGCAACGTGCGCCACAAAAGTTAACTGATTTGTTAAGTTTTCGCCCCAGGAGGAAGGAGGTATAAAGAGGCTTACGGCAAGCAAATTTTGCTCAACAGGCGGTCGTACATCTTGCCTATGCCATATTCCTCCCGCCTTAGGAATTTTTCTTGCGATGGGCCTATGATCTGCATTTCACGGTGTTCCTTTTGAACCTCAAGAGCAATATTCATCTCCTTGGTACAACCAGTGCTGAATGTGGCATCCTTGCCCACCCACTCGGGGGGAACCTTGGTTTTCATGATTTGGAAGGCCTTCACGATATCATCGTATGTCTGGAACCGCCATATGTCGATCAAGCCGCTTCTCTGAACAATTTCCCACATGTAGATCAAGTCATCCGCATCCATTCCAGGCTCGTAATGCTCTGACGGGTTGATTATGAAGGTGCTGGCAGACTGCTCTTTGAGGTACTGCGTATGAGTTGACATGATCTTCTTGGCCATTGTTATCTTACCAGGGATAGAACCGATAATGCCACTGTAAAATATGACTGTCATGCCTTTCTGTTTGGCTGCTTCCATCTGTGAGATGATGGCTTGTGCCTTCTTTTCGAGATCCTTGTGAGAGAACTTGATGACGGCAGGGTGTCTGGCCTTGTACCAGATTGAAGTTGAGCCGTTTTCGTCTTCTGCAATGCTGTAAATGTCCTGGGTAAACCGGAAGTGGGTTTCAAAAAAGCGCCGTCTTTGATCAGCCCCCTTGCATATGACGCCGTCTACTTCTTTAAAGACCCGAGCAAAGGTTGTCGATGCCAATAGCAGGTTAAGGTTCTCACGGGTACCATCAGAGATGGCCATGATATTCTTGTCGCTCTTCAAAATATTGACCAACTCGTTCTTACCCAGGCCCTTTTCCTTGATCAAGAGGGCACCTTCGAGTTCTTTGCAAAGCTTTTCATCTTCCTGCGCATTGTAAAAGTTAACCTTAGTAAACAAAGGGCCGTCTTTGAACGCAACGATGATTTTGTGGCCCAGTTGTGCCAGGTATCGTATGATGGCCAGGTCCACGATTACCTCCCCTGCTTCATTGGCCAGCCACAGGATCTTCTTAGACCGCGGTACACCTGAGGCACCTTCTTCCCTCTGAACCCGCAAGAATTGCCACAAGGGCTCGACCCCATCTCCGGTGAGAGGACTACTGAAGAGCCTCAGGTAATCCTCCACCGTGTATTGCGAGATGTCATCAGTTTCCCAGAGCGCACTTTTAACCGACAGAGTAAAGAGGCGCCGCAGCTTCAGGTAGTCTACGCGTTTCTTGATCTCATTGAGGCTAACCGGGGAGGAAAGGAGAACGGCATCGTCAACATGGTTCAAGGCCTTCTGAAACGCCTCGGAGTTGAGCACTTGAAAAGCCCGCGTGTTTTGTTGGGCCTTTTGGCACAGATAGGGGTCCTCTATCTGGGTGCGGTCAATATAGATTTTCAGAAGTCGCTTTTCCAGCCGGGAGGGGATCATCAACCCGTCCCGGGTCTCGTGCTGGCACTTGGTTTTGATAAGAGATTTCAAGAAGGTTTTGTCCAATTTATCCTCGATTTGCTGATCAATCAAGCCGAGTATCCTGTGGAGGACCTCTTCATATTTTTCGTGTAAAAACCGTGACTTCTCCCGTCTCATGATTGTGCCGAACATGCGATCGGAGCACGGATAGTACCGCTCGTTTTCCTCGGCGTAGACCATAAAACGGACTTGCTCCGGAGGGGCCACACTATCAGGATAGGCATAATAATCGAGGTGGTTTTCTATGAAGAACGTCGTGTACCAGGCATCCCTGATGGGGTCTTGCCCCGGCTGGTAAGGATGCTCGAGAATGGAACCCTGACCCTCAAACTTCATCTCTCCCTTTTTCATCATAGTCTTTTTCGTAATAATTCACCGCAGAGTGCGCAAAGAACGCAGAGAGAAGGTGAAGGGTTACCCTCTTTGTTTCAGGAGCTTTCTTACAGATTCCTCTATCACATAACCTGGCCGTAACCCAACAAAATAATTGGTAATTACACCATTATGGTCTATAAAAAAGGTGGTCGGAAGCCCCTTGATTCCACCGTAATCGAGAACCACCTCCCTGGTTCCCAGTGTGATTGGGTAAGTGATCCCGTAACGCTTAATAAACGGCCTCAGAACGGCTTCACCCTCCTGATCAAGGGACACCCCTATGATCTCAAGCCCTTTATCTCCGAACCCTTTATAAAGCCGGACAAGATCAGGAATCTCTTGCCGGCACGGACCGCACCAGGTCGCAAAGAAGTTTAGGACCACGACCTTACCTCTAAAGTGGGCCAGGCGACAGATACCTCCATTCAGGTCCTTGAGTGCGAAGTCGGGAGCAGCACGGGAGGCAGGTTCACTCCGGTCTTCCTGGCCGCTACACCCACAAATCAAAAAGGTCACAAGGGTGCTTACAAGAAAAGTCCTGGCAAAAGACTTCATGACTCCTACCCTAATTTGGCATCCTTCATTCCTCGGTTTACACTTATCAAGGATGCGGGCGCCAAGAGATAAGTTCTTTTGTTCCTACTTTTTGGTGTCAGGTGTACTTTTTGGTGTCGGGTGTCAGGTTTCAGGTGTCAGGTGCAAGAAACAC
>DAOVEU010000313.1:0-3437 GCA_030668805.1 Desulfobacterales bacterium | reverse complement strand
AGTGGTGGCCCTTTTTGTTCTGTGGGCTTGCACACCGGCCTGCGTGCCGACTAAGGAGAAGGTACCGCCGTCGCCTCAGCTCATTCAGGCTCTCGATCGCTTTGAAAAAGCCGAACGTCTGTTTCAGGAACAGGCTTACCCAGAGGCGCTCGCTATCTACCAGGATCATCTCAGGCGGTTTCCGAGGGGGCCCCTGGTGGACACCGCGCTGATGAAGACGGGTTCGGCTCTCATGGCTGTGGGAGACTATCCGCAAGCCAGACAGGCATTTAACCGTCTGGTTTGTGAGTATCCGAAAAGTCCCTTTGTGGAAGATGCCAGACTCAATGTCATACTCGCTTATTATAAGGAGGGGAATTACACCGAAGCTGTAAAGTACGCAAAATCCGTCTTGAAGCTTGCAACGACGCCTCGCCAGAAGTCTCGCATACACAATCTTATGGGCTGGACGTATAGTGCCAGCAAACACTTCAAGGATGCGATCAAAAGCTATGTGGACGCCTATCAACTGGCCTCACCACAGGAGCGTACCGACATCCTGGGCAAAGTGAAGGGGGTTATCACCCACCTGAAAGAACCGGAATTGAATTCCCTCATTGATGTATACAGAGAGAAGGTACCCGGCGGCTATCTACACCTTCAACTGGCAAAGGAGTATGAATTAGAAGATCGCATTGAGCCGGCGATGAAGGTCCTTTCAGATTTTATCAGCCTATTCCCGCACCATGATGAACTTGAAACTGCCACGGCCCTCATGGAGGATTTGAAGTCAAGATCGCTCGTCGATCGTTTCACGATTGGTTGTATCCTGCCCCTGAGCGGGCCTTACCAGACCTTTGGAAACCGAGCCCTGACGGGCATTGAGCTTGCCCTGAATCGATTCAACGCGCAACCTCATGTCAACCCGATTCAATTGCTCATCAAGGATTCCAAAGGGGACCCCAATGAAGCAGTTAGGGCTGTTGAGAGCCTGACCCTCAAGGACGGCGTAATAGGTGTTGTCGGCCCCATGATTACGTCAGAGGCAGCCGCCATCAAGGCCCAGGCTCTCAAGGTTCCCATCATGACGCTGACCCAGAAGCCAGATATTGCGAAACTGGGAGATTACGTCTTTCGGAACTTTCTGACCCTCTCCTTGCAGGTAAAGGCTATTGTAGCTTATACAGTCCAAGAGCTGGGAATCAAGAAATTTGCCATCCTTTACCCTGAGGAACGCTATGGTATTTCATTTATGAACAAATTCTGGGATGAATTAATAGTCCACGGTGCCGAGATAGTCGGCATTGAATCGTATGGCACGCACCAAACCGACTTTGCCTACGCTATCAAGAAGTTAGTAGGCCTCTATTATCCAAGACCTGAAGAACCCACCACCACACCCCTAACAGATCAACCGCCAGAAGAAGAGAAGGAGGAGCCCGAACCGATCATTGATTTTGGAGCCGTCTTTATCCCGGACACTTTCGAGAAGGTCGGTTTGATTGCCCCCCAATTCCCGTATTATGATGTGACCAATGTCCTTCTGCTGGGCACCAATCTCTGGCATTCGGATAGATTGATTCAAATGGCCCGAGGCTATGTGCAGGGTGCTATCGTGCCCGACGGTTTTTTCCTGAACAGCTCGTCACCCAGGGTCCAGGATTTTGTCAAAAGCTTTAAGGAGGTTTTCGGTACCTCCCCAAGATTTCTGGAAGCTCAAGCCTACGATGCGGCCTCGATTCTTTTTCAACTGGTAAACCGGTCCGGGGCCCGGGGCAGACATACATTGAAGATGGCTTTCATGAAAGTCAAAGATTTCCCCGGGGTGACCGGCCTCACCTCCTTTGACGAAACAGGCGATGTGGACAAACAGATCTATCTTCTCAAGATTAAGGGACGTCAGTTTGTGCAAATAAGACCATGAATCTTGTATATGCAGCATACATTGCACTCACCAGCGGTTTGTTTGTCTCGTGCCTTCCACCATTCTGGATATATACCCGTCTGAGCGGTCGTTACAGAAAGGGTTTTGGAGAACGCTTGGGGTTTGTTCCCTGCACCATCACTCAACGTCTTTCGGGATCACCCCGTATCTGGATCCACGCTGTATCCCTCGGTGAGGTCAGGGCAGCGGCTCCCCTGGCAGAGGCCCTCAAGAGGATTATACCGGGCTGCTCAGTCATCATTTCAACAACCACTGAGCAAGGCCGCGACCTTGCAATGGAGACCTTCGAAGAGGATACTCCCGTGGTATATGCGCCAATCGATTTCATTGGTTCAGTATGCAAAGCACTTTCCCGTGTACGTCCTGATGTATTGGTTTTTCTGGAAACTGAAATCTGGCCTGCCTGGATTGCCGAAGCGCGGCGGATGGGAATCAAGACTGCCCTGATTAGTGGCCGGATCTCTGTGAGATCAATCTGCCGTTATCTCAGGTTCCGGTCTCTTTTTCGTGAAGTCCTCAAAAATATGGATGCCTTTAGCATGATTTCGGAAGAAGATGCAGCCCGCATCAGGACCATGGGTGCGGATCCCCAAAAAATAGAAGTAAATGGCAATGCCAAATACGACCTGCTGGCGAGCCTTACAGGCCCTGTTATACCTGCCATGGAAACGGAAATGCGGCAGCTTTTGAATCTCGACCCGTCCCATCAGGTCTTTGTTGCAGGGGGCGCTGGTGAGGGGGAGGAGGCCATGGTCCTGGATGCATATGAAAAGATCCTGGGGGAATTCCCCAATACCGTTCTGATCATTGCCCCCAGGCACATTGAGCAAACACCTGTCATTGGATCTTTGGTTGAGGGACGAGGCCTCAGGTACCAGCTATGGAGCGAGCTTGAAACGGGCAAAGTAAAGCGCACACAGATAGTGGTCATTATCAATACCTTTGTAGAACTCTTCAAGGTCTACAGTGTGGGAACCGTTGTATTTTGCGGGGCGAGCCTCGTGCCGCTGGGCGGGCAAAACCCCCTGGAAGCAGCAGTTTGGAAAAAGGTGGTCTTCTACGGCCCCTCCATGGAAGACTTCCTGGATGCCAGGGCCATGTTGGAAGAAGGGGGTGCGGGCTTCCCGGTTTCCAATCCTGAAATGTTGGCTGAAAACGCGATCTGGTTTCTCCGTCATCCAGATGCCTTAGAAGCTCACGGGGCGCGCAGCCGCAATGCTGTCATCAGGAATCAGAAGGCCGCGGAAAGACATGCCCGGGTGATCCAACGATTGGTGATTCACGAGTAACTTCTCAAGTAACCCTGGGGTATTTGTTGCCCCCCTCTCTCCTCCGGCTCCAAGCTGAGGTATGGACCGAGGCAACCGTGTTGTCGGAGAGGAGAGATTTTCAAAAGCTCCCCCCTTTCTTAAAGGGCCCGCCCTGGCGCGACAGAAGTTGGACAATGCCTCCGAAAGAAAAACCCGGCCCGCCCTGGCGCGACAGAACATGGAGAATGCCACAGAGTGAAAAA
>DAOVEU010000119.1:0-6209 GCA_030668805.1 Desulfobacterales bacterium | reverse complement strand
TTCCCTCCAGTTAATCAGCTCTAACAGATTGAATTAATGGAAGTTTGGGTCAATTTTTATTCTAAAAGCGCAAATAGTCAAAAGAGCTTGTATATTCAAGGTGATAGCGGGTGCGAGCTGGAGTCAAGTGCATATCCCAGTTCTTTTTTTTGCGTGTTTCGCATGAAATCTGATACCTAATCGCACAGGTCGAATTTTTTTAGGTCCGGCATATTTAGTATAACTAATCTTGACACCAATAATATTAGTGTGTATAACCTGTTCAAATCGTAGTCTGATGGCAGGTTTTGTGTGGAGGAGGAAATCATGGCAAGCAAGATTTCTAAAAGTATTAGTGTCTTGGAGTTCGGATGTCAGGCCCCCCTTAGATTTTTTGAGCATTGCGCCAAATGTGCGCGCTTCGGAGACGATTGCCCGGACCTGGCACGAGGCAAAGAAGTCCTCCGTGGCAAGAAAAAAATCGCCTATGGGGATGAGCGGGCCGAAGATACCATCCCCGCCAGCGCCTTTAATTGTCTGACACCGCTATACTACTTTGAAAAGAGCCGCAAAAAATGTGGCCATGCCGGTCGTTGCAGGGAAGAGGGGCTGCTGTTGGCCCTGCTGGATGGTAAAAAGACTTTGGACTATTCCCACAAGGAGGTTACAGAGCTTCCTCGGGTGCGGCGACGCAAGGTGGCCAGGACAGTGGCAGAACCCTCTCGAAAAGTGTCAGTGGCCTAAGCAACAGGTTATTGCCCAGATCAGCGACAATCCGAACAACAGTGGCCTATTACTGTTTGGAACTTGATAGTATAGGAATTTCCTTTTTAGACACGGATTACCCTGGCCCAGACCGGGTTTTTCTCTCCGTGGCATTGTCCAGCTTCTGTCGCGCCAGGGCGGGCACGGACGGCCACGGATTAGGTTTATAGGGAGTCAGAGCCTTTTTTCTGACTCCCTTTTTCTATGTCTTAGCCCGCACATCTTCTATCACACTCTTCATCTCCCGAAAAAACTGATGTTCAATCTCGCAAGCCTCACACTCGTAGTTGTTCGGACACAGATCCAGGGCCAGGTCTCCCATGTTCAGACATCGACCGCCAGGGGTCTCGGGCTTGGCCACCATTTCGATACAGCCCGTAGGGCAGATGTACGTACAAGTACCGCACCCAATACAGACATCTGAATTGATCCCAAAAGGTGTGTTCACCTCACGCTCGATGCCGCGGTTCACAAAACCGATAGCGCTCACACCAACTATCTGCTCACAGGCCCGGACACAGAGGCCGCATAGAATACACCGTTGGTCCTCCTTTTTCTTGAACCGAGATGTCTTGATGCCCATCTCCTCGGCCAAGTGCCGAACCAGGGGCACGTTGGGACATCTGGCCAGGAGCAATTCCACGACCATCTTCCTGGTCCTTTTGACCTGGTCACTGGCCGTTAAAACCTCCAGACCGCTCTCTGCAGGGTAATTGCAAGATGTCACGAGCTTAGACCGCTTGTTCTGGATAACCTCAACCATGCAGAGACGGCAGGACCCGTATGGTTTGAGGGCCTCGTGGTAACACAAAGTTGGAATAAAGATCCCTAACTTCTTCGCTACATCGATGATTGGCGTGTGGCGCTCCACATGCACGATTTGTCCGTCTATGGTTAGTGTGACTTTCATTTGTCAACAACGGAGTGCCTAAAGTGAGCTAAAGCCTGCCCTGGCGCTACCTCCTTGGATTAATCTACTAAGCCTATCATTCCGGTCTGGGCCAGGGTGAACTAAAGTGCCTAAAGTTAAAGGAAGGAAACCAACCATTAAAGAATTTCTTCTCCGCCGAAGGCGGATCAACTTTAGCTCACTCCCCCACGCTCAATTATCAATCATCTTACGAGCACCGCTTCCTTTTTACATAAACTGTAACATATGCCGCATCTGATACACTTTTCGGCATCTATCGTGTGGGGTTTCTTTTTTCCCCCGGAAATAGCCTCCACCGGGCACTTTATGCGGCACAAGGTGCAACCGTTGCACAAGGTTTCGTCAATGAAGTATTCAAATAAATTGCGGCACACGCCCGCCCGGCATTTCTTATCAAATATGTGGGCTTCATATTCATCACGAAAATAGCGAATCGTGCTGAGCACCGGATTAGGGGCCGTGCCACCCAGGGCACACAAGGAAGCCTCGGCCATAAAGGACGACAGTTTTTCTAACAGTTCGAGATCTCCTTCTTCCCCATAGCCTTCACAAATGTTTGACAGTATTTGGTGCATCTGCTTGAGTCCCTCCCGGCACGGCACACACTTTCCACACGATTCATACATTAAGAAGTTAATGAAATACTTTGCCACATCCACCATGCAGGTATTCTCGTCCATTACGATCATGCCGCCGGATCCCATAATGGCGCCCAATTTCTTCAGGCTATCGTAGTCCACTGGCATGTCGATCTTATTAATGGGGATGCAGCCGCCGGAAGGGCCACCGGTCTGAACGGCCTTGAAGCTCTTATCTTTCCTGATTCCCCCTCCAATGTCATAGATAATTTCGCGAAGGGTAATGCCCATGGGGACTTCTACCAGGCCGGTATTTCTTACCTTGCCCACCAGAGAGAATATCTTGGTTCCCTTACTCGTGCCGGTTCCAGTATCAGCGTACCATCCAGCCCCCCGGTTAACGATGAGAGGCACATTGGCCCAGGTCTCCACATTGTTCAGGTTGCTCGGCCTGTCCCACAGGCCGCTTTCCACGGTGTGAACATACTTTGCCCTGGGTTCGCCTACTTTGCCTTCAAGGGAATTCATTAGTGCTGTTGATTCACCGCACACAAAGGCACCAGCCCCTCTGTTTATCTCTATGGTAAAGTCAAAACCTGTGCCTAAGATATTCTTGCCCAACAGGCCATACGAATCTGCCTGGTCGATGGCTATGGACAAGTGCTCGACTGCAATGGGATATTCATCCCGCACATAGATAAAACCTTCATTGGCGCCAATGGCATAGGCCCCTATTATCATCCCTTCAATAATAGCGTGAGGGTCGCCCTCCATCAGACCTCGGTCCATAAACGCACCCGGATCTCCCTCGTCACCATTGGCAATCACGTATTTGACGATTCCAGGCGCCTCCCGGCAGGATCTCCATTTTCTCCCGGCGGGAAATCCGCCACCGCCACGGCCTCGCAACCCGGACGCCTCAATGGTTTCAATAACCTCCATGGGCGTCATGGTGGTCAATGCCTTGCACAGGGCAGCATATCCGCCTGTCGCAAGATAATCCTCTATATCAGTTGGATCTATCTTGCCTGTGTGATGGGACACGATCTTTGTTTGATTCCGATAAAAGGGGATTTCCGCTTCATGCAAGATTTTTTTCCCGGTCTTCGGATCCCGATACAATAGTCGATCTAAGAGATTTCCTTTAAGAATGGTTTCAGACAGAATCTCGGGTACATCCTCAGGTTCAACTTTTTGGTAAAGGATATTATCGGGCTCTATAACCATAACCGATCCGATTTCACAAAAACCATGACACCCGGTTTTCTTTATGGTTACCTTATCATGTAAGTTTTTTTCCTTAACTTGATTTTCTAACGCCTCGACCACCCTGGATGAACCTCTCCCACGGCACCCGGTATTGCAAATTCTTATAACCTTTTTTCTTGAATCGCGCTTTTGTAGGATTGATTTCCTACAATTCTCTAAATCTGAAGCGTTTTTAATCTTTCCCATTTTCAGCAGAACCTGATGCCTTGGAGTAAATAGACAAAATCTTTTCAACCCTCCCGGGTGTTACTGCACCATAATAGTCCTCACCTACCATCGTTACGGGTGCCAGTGCGCACGTGCCTAGACAGTTCACCGTCTCCAGAGAAAACATCATGTCCCCGGTTGTCTCCCCTTCACGGATATGGAGGGTCCGCTCAATCTGTTCCAGATTTTGCACGGCCCCGTTGAGATGGCAGGCCGTTCCAACACAGACCTTGATGATATGGCGGCCTCTGGGCTCCAGGCTGAATGATTTATAAAAGGTGACGATGTAATAGATACGGCTCAGGGGGACTTCCAACTTCCGACAAACATGCTGAAGCGTTTCAACAGGCAAGTAATTCTCCAGGAGCTGTATGTCCTGCAGCATACCTATTAAGGCTTCATGCCTATATCCATATTTTTCTAATACCAAATCGACCTTTTCAAAACACATTCTTCTCTCCGATGCTTGAAACTTTGCCACCTGTGCGGTTGCCTCAAAATCCCCCTAAACCTGCCCGCCATTGCCGTGTACGCCGGCATTGTAGCTCCCTTGCGAGCGAGGCGTTGGCAGGCGGGTCCCCCTTTGCAAAAGGGGAACTTTTGCGGTTCCCCCCTTTTACAAAGGGGGGACAGGGGGGATTTTAGTCCTGTGGCCAAAATCAAAATGCGCTAACCGCACAGGTCGAAACTTTGCGGCTCCAGTATCTAGTTTCAAGTTTCAAGTCGTATTCTTCCTCCAGCACGGCATGGTATGGGGCCCATGAAATCCTTCTCTCACCTTCATGAACATGGTTCGGCGGCATAAGTCCTGTAAGTACGGATTGACAACTTCTAATTTCTTCAAAAACGCTTCATCCACGTACCCTTCGGCTACGGCAATTTTTCTGAGTTCGGTGGCTACTCGACTGAACTTTATCCCTTGCGGACAGACAAAGAAACACGAATTGCACAAACAACAAAACCAGATCAGATCTGAGGAGAGCACCTGTTTCCGCATGCCCAGCAGAATCATCTGAATTATGAGCCTTGGGTCAAAGTCTTCAATGACCTCATGGACAGGACAAACCCCTGTGCAGGAACCGCAGGTAAAACAGGGTTTGATGACTTCCAACCCTATTTTTTCAGCAACTTCATCCTTGAAATGAGGATCCAATTCATCAAAAAGGATGTCTTCTATTTTGTCATTTGTCATTGGTCACTAGTTGAGTGGTTGAGTCGTTGAGTCGTTGAGTCGTTGAGTCGTTGAATGATTCAATTCTGTTCAACCTCTCAACCATTCGACTGCTCGACTACTCAACTGTTCTCCTAATCAACCGCTTAACGATCTATTCTTTATCCTTTCTGGTCCTCAGATATTTGACATAACCATTCTTCCATAGATCCAGGTCTCGAAAGTCACTCCTTAATTGTTCAGACATACCCTTCCTCCCTTCAACCACTCAACCACTCAACCACTCAACCAATAACTAATAACCAACTAGCCTATCCGATTCTACGAGTCCCTTTTTCTCAAGCTTTTTGAAGCAATCGATCACCTTGTCCGAAGAAAGATTTAAAAGCCCTGTCAATTCCTCAACAGCACGGGGTCTGTCCTGTAAATACAATAGCAGCCCGTAGGTGGCCGTCTCCTGTGCAAGGGTCTTTTCCAAGTCTGCATGCAGCTTATGATCAGGGGGGATCTCACGATATGTATCCCCTTCCTTCATATACTTTGCCTGTCTGGCAAAGGCCATCCGGAGGCGTTTCCCTTCCAGGGCCATCTTGGCCGCCTTCAACTTAACCATTAGGTGCTCAAGATCCAGGCTCTCGCTAGATCCAAGGGGTCCGAGACCTCTAATGCGATCGGTAAATGCGCTGATCAGGCTTACAAAACGGGGCCCCTCAGCCGCAGAAACCCATTCCAGACATAATCTGTCCGGATTGATCTTAAGATCCTCAAGGATGCGAGTGATAAGATGAACCTTGTTTATGGCTTCGTAATTACCGGTCCGGTAATGGCATTCACCAAGGTGTCAGCCGCCCACAAAAATGCCGTCCGCTCCATTGACAAAACCGTCCATGAGAAAGATAGGGTCAATTCGGCCTGTGCACATCACCCTGATGACCCGGATGCAGGGGGAATATTGAAAACGGGCCACCCCTGCTGCATCAGCCGCCGCATAACAGCACCAGTGGCACAAAAAGCCAAGGATCCTCGGTTTGAATTTGTCACTTGTCATTTTCAGTTCATTGAGTCGTTGAGTAGTTGAGTCGTTCTTATCATTCGCTTAATAGGGATAGACTTTTGTTAATTTTGAGAATCTATAAAAATATATATATTCCTCAGGTTTCAGGTTTCGGGTTTCGGGTTTCAGGGGAGAACGCAGTGACAACGAGGAACCCCTCCCTCAAGGCTGGCCCGTACCCGAGGATTGAGGTGTCAGGTGTCAGGACATATGAAGGTGTCAGGGACAATCAGGTTTCAGCACTGCCGTTTAATT
>DAOVEU010000377.1:0-2889 GCA_030668805.1 Desulfobacterales bacterium | reverse complement strand
CTCGGTTTTTCGTAACTCTTCTTGAGCTTAAGCCGTCGGAACAGGCCATCATTCTGGATCTTTTTCTTAAGCACTTTCATGGCCCTCTCAAGGTCACGGTTAACGACCTTGACCTCCAAGCTGCTAAACTCTCTCAAGTTTATCTCCCCTTTCTTTCCATCGCAGGGTTTGTCGAGAAGACTCGAAAACCCAGATGTTAGTGTGGCTTATCATAAAAAAATTATGATACAATAAAATTTTCCGCAAAACAACAAAAAATTTAACCAAAATACTATAATAGGCCAAACGTAGCGTCCGTATCATTTTAGCCTTGCATTTTATCATAATAAAGGGCAAATCATGTAGCCGTTCACGGGTTCAGGGTTCAGAGGTTTAGAGGTTAACCCAGAACGGTGAACGCAGAACGGTGAACGCCTACCAAATGCCAAGGCCACCCCCGTCTAAAGGACGGGGCCGCCATGAACGGGACCTGAGATACAGATGAAAAACAAGACGAATGAAAGGGGATTTCGCCTTGCAGTTGCCGGCAAGGGTGGCGTGGGAAAAACCACCCTGGTCGCCTTGCTGGCTGAGCTTCTTACCCATAGCGGATACCGGGTGCTGGCAGCTGATGAGGACCCGCAAATGAACCTGGCCCTGAGTTTAGGGGTCCCGCTCGAAGAGGCTGAAAAAATTGTTCCTTTGAGTCGCAACAAGGCCTATATTGAGGAAAAGACCGGGGCCAAACCCGGTTCAGGCTGGGGGGGGCTGCTACGCCTGAACCCGGACGTAAGTGATGTGGTACAGCGTTTCGGACTTCAGCTAAAACCCAATCTTTCCATCCTTGCTATGGGATCCGTGGATCAGGCGGCTACCGGGTGTCTGTGCCCGGAAAACAACCTGCTGAAAGCAGTTATGCGATTCATTGTTCTAAAGCCCGGAGAGATTATCCTGGTGGATACCCAGGCCGGACCTGAGCACTTCGGCCGCGGCGTACTTAAAGGCTTCTCGCTTCTGCTGGTCGTGACAGAGCCCACCTCAACTGCGCTCCACGTTGCCCAAAAATCTATGACCTTAGCCCGGCAACTGGCCATCCCGTATCTGAAGCTGGTGGTTAATAAGGTGCGGGGAGAAGAAGACCAAAATAGGGTGAAGGCATTTATTGAACGCTCTGGGATAGAGAGACCAGCCAGCTATTTTCTCCCCTACACAGCCGATTTGCTTGCTCTGGAGCCCACTGTGGGATCCATCCTTACCCAGGAGGGAAAATTCACGGAGGCCATTCAAGAACTTTTTTGCGATATCAAGATGCTAATTTCTGAAAAATCGGCATCGACCTGCTCCTCGGTTGACAGGACGTTGTGATTCTTAGTGTAGAGCCATAATCTCAACTTCAGATCTCAGGAGGAAATTCTTGTGGCAGGGTCAGCAACTGACAGAGAGTTCAAACACAGAATTGCTATGTATTTAGAGGGAAGACTCCCCACCAATTGCGACACATGCGGGGTTTGTTCCGCGGCATGTCCGGTCCATCAAGCCGTTCCAGGCTTTGATCCAAGAAGGTTTGTGCGCATGATCAACCTTGGGTACAAGGATGAGCTTCTGCAAAACACTGCCATCTGGTACTGTGCCCTTTGTAATACGTGCACGGTTGTCTGTCCTCAGGGTGTAATGTTCAAACAGATAATGGAAGTACTCCAGAAGATTGCCCTTGCTGAGGGATATGTGAAACCTTCTTTCTTTGAAGAGCTAAAGAAAATCGAACAAGACTGCCAGGTCTACCGATGCGAGCAGATTGCCTCACGCCTCATCGAGTCAAACCCCGAGCTTCAAAAGATGGAAATCAGATAGGCCGCATTTGACGAAAGGATTATCATAAAAGGTCAAAGCGGATAGGCACCTCCAGAACCTCACCACCCTTCTGGTTTGTATAGATCTTCAAACGGTCCTGGTTTGCGCCCTTCTTGAGCTTTTCCAAAAGGGGCTCAACCAGGATCTGAGCCATCCGGCCAGGCTGGACCTGCCTGGTGGAAACCCTGAAGAGGAATTTTTCCAGTTCCACCCTTTCAATCTTCAAGTCATTACCCTTATTTAATAGGACTGTGACCGAACGGGTCATGACCCTGGAATCATTCTTCAATTGCCTCAGCCGCTCCTGCGAAATACGGCCAAAGCTCAATATTTTGGGCCTCACCTCCAGGCGTGCCTTAATGTCGCCCGTAATCTGAATGACAATCTCGGGCTTCTCCGGATAATTGGTGGTCAACCTCAGCCTCCCCCTGTATCTTGCCTCCCCCTTGACCTTGTTCTTAACCTTAAGCTGATAGGTGCGTCCTTTTTCAGTCTCCTCCAGTTTCACCTCCACCTTGTCTGGGATGGAAACCGAGGCGAGTTTGGCAATCAGGGGTTCTTTCTTTTCCCCGCGCAGGCTAACCACCTTTTCGATATCCTCATTCTCCACGCCCCCAAGGCGGACATAGCGCGGGTTGACGTGGATGGGCACCCAAATTATCCCTCTCATGCCAATGGTCACCTGAGGGTGGTTGGGGTCATTGCTAAAAACACGGGCACGCTTGTAGAACTTGCCCTGGTATCCCTTGGTCCGCACTTGCAGGGTAATTCTTCCCTCGCCTCCAGGCGGGATGGTCCGGTCAAACCGGGCCACACTGCAGCCTCAACCGGGCTTGACGTTCTTGATCTGCAAGGGTGCGTTGCCGCAATTAAAGACCCGAAAGTCGTGTTTTACAACTTCTCCCTGGGTTACTTGATGAAAGTCATAGGTCGCCCCTTCTATCTCAATGACAGGTATAGCTTCTTTTTCCCCTGTCGCATGGGTCAATCCAACCCACACCATCAGGACCAGACACTGGCAGAGTATCCCTTTGAGCACCCTCATCATTTCCCTCCTTT
>DAOVEU010000299.1:0-3585 GCA_030668805.1 Desulfobacterales bacterium | reverse complement strand
TTCGACGTTCGACGTTCAATGTTCAATGTTCGATGTTGGACGTTCATCTTTTAATATGTTCGATGTTCATCTTTCAAAACAATTCCGCACGGCATAAATGTAACCTGTGAATGTTTACAAAACAACTTAGCGCTTATGGGGGAGAGGGCATGACTGGACGATAGGCGACTATTGTCAGGCAAACGGGCTGGGGCCCTACGAAAAGGCAAACGATTTGTTTCTGGATATCCCCTTTACCTTCAACAGGCTCCCTTACAATGTCAAACAGGACAGGGGAGTCCAGAGCATGGTCTTTGAGGCTGTGTTTAACTTTGACAGGTTTTTTGAAAAATACGGGCGATTCCCCCACACCGCTGTGCCAGAGGACGACCATGACATGATCGTTCTGGTCAGGAGCATAACCCTTAACCTGATCGAGAAGACAGCTTTGCTTTGCGGATTAAGTAGTGGTTGAAGATATACAATACAAGGTTCTCTCGCCCGCTCCTTGCAGTCGCTTGAGCGCACAGAGATCCCAGAGATGATCTTGAGCTTGGCCTGATTTTTTGAGAGGGAAAAATCAGGCCAAACAATCAGCCCCTGTCGGGGCATCTCCGATGGCGCAAATACGTCTGCTACAAGAGACAATCAGAATACCCACGCGGAGCGTTGCAGTTTGAGCTGAATCCTCCTCTCAAGGATTCAGCTCAAGACCTCTGTGTCCCTGTGGGCTCTGTGAGAGATGAGAAAACAACGGTATCCAATGATCGCTTGCAAACGATGGTGGCACTATGCCCATATTCTCGGATCAGCACGAAAAGGATCTATATGTTCAAGGGGTATGGGAGAAGGTGGAATCGAAATACCTTCAAGTATATCCCTTCCTCACAGACCATGAATTCAGGGATCTCTTTGGGGAAAAGCTGCTCAACACCATGGCCATACTGAACTGTCCTCAGGAGAACTGCGGCCTGTGCGACACAGACATTGACTGCCCGTTTTATTCCGCAAAACTGGACCGATGCGGCATCGACCCGTATAAGCCGGTCCATTGCAGGCTGTGGCACTGTTATGAATGCGGACCCCGGCAAATCGTGAAAGAAATACGGGAACTCACAGGCATTTTTGCAGACCAGATGGGGCCGGAGATGAGGGCAAGAGAGATCAAGAGTGCCCTGGAGCGAGGGGAGGTATCAGCGGATGCAGCTCGAAAAAGGTTTGAAAAACTCATTGAAGAATTCAGGAATCACAAAGGTTAAGGGTAATAGTTCACCCCTATTGTCATTTCGAACGAATGTGCCCGCCCTGCCCGCCCTGGCGCGACAGAAGTTGGACAATGCCCAGGAGGGAAAAACCCGGTCTGGGCCAGGGGCGCGACATGAGAATAATAACGGGTGCTATATGAGAACCCGGCCCGCCCTGCCCGCCCTGGCGCGACAGCCTTGGACAGACGTGTCATTCGTGTCATCCCGGTCTGGGCCAGGGGCGCGACAGCCCGCCCTGGCGCGACAGAAGCCGGAGAATGCCCCGCAGAGAAACACCCGGTCTGGGCCAGGGTCTGGGCCAGGGAGAAATCTTATCCACCATACCATACCATACAGTCACCACATCATAAGATTTCTCCCGGAGCCTGCCCTGAGCAAAAATACTAAGATTCCTCGCTTCGCTCGGAATGACAGGGGCGAAGGGGTCGAAATGACAGAAAAAGCAGAGGGGATGAACTGTTACCAAAATGGTTAAGAAAAATGAGGGTGTAATGGGCACGGTCACGATTTTGATTCCGCAATCCGCAATCCAATTTGCTCCACTAGCTGTGGCAAAAGCTCTCCGGCTTTGCCTTGAATGGAGAGGTCAAACAGAGAACTCTGGGGTGTGGTTGAACGGTTTAGCTCTGCCACAAAGGCCCCGGCCCTTTTTGCCACGATCCCAAAGGATGCAGCAGGCTGCACGAAGCCCGAGGTCCCTACGATGAGCATGACCTGGGCCCTTTGAAGGCACGAGTAAATCGTATGTAATATCTTTTCATCAAGGGCTTCGCCAAACCAGACCACATCAGGTCGAAGCAATCCGCCGCAGGCCTCGCATTTCGGGGGTATCTTGATGGGGACCTCTCTATTTTCAAAGGTCTTTCTGCATTCCAGGCACCTGACACGCCAGATGGTCCCATGCATTTCCACGGGATTTTCGCTTCCGGCAGCCCTGTGTAACCCATCCACGTTTTGTGTCACAAGGGTAAAGTCCTGAAGCCTTTTTTCCATCTCAACCAGGGCATAATGCCCTGGGTTTGGCTTCACAGGCTTCATAAGACCCCGCCGCCAGTCGTACCATTGCCATACAAGCACAGGGTCTCTGTGAAATGCCTCGGGAGTTGCGAGGTCTTCGGCCCGGAAGCTTTGCCACAAACCATCTGCCCCCCGAAAGGTGGGCACCCCGCTCTCCTGAGAGATTCCCGCCCCGGTCAAAACCACAACCCTGGTGGAAGCCTTAATCTGCTCTTCAATCTGCCTGATGGCTCCGGTATCCATAAAAAAAACCGTAATAGTTCACCGCAGAGTGCGCAGAGAACGCAAAGAGAACATAGATATAGAAAAATTGGCATCCTTCATTTTGCTGTTTACACTTCTTCCATACAGACGAAAAGGTTATGTTCCAACTCCTTTCGGCTTTCATTATGGTTTTGGCAACTTCAACATGTCTGTGGGACCCGCCCCCGCCTGCCATCGCCACGTAAGGCACGAAGCTTACATGCTAGCATCTCTGGCACTGGCGGGCAGGTGCCAACGCCACGCACAACGCGGGATCAAGCTGCCACCGTGTTTGGCAACGGCGGGCAGGGCGGCATTCTTGCCGCGATTGTCGCGGCTGGAAAGCCGCTCCCACAAATTGGCCCAAACAATGATCGAGGCCAAAAAGTGTAATCTACTTTTGGGCTTCTGTGAAGGATGCCGAAAAATTCTTTGTTTTTGTACTCAGCGATCTCCGCGTTCTCAGCGGTAAATAAAATGGCCTGAACTGTTACAAAAAACCGAACTTTTCAATGACTAGTCCTTTGAGTGCCGGTCCAATATTTTTTGAATTGCTATCGCACACTCAACCTTGCTTTCATCCGGGCAATCTATATCCAGGACCTGTTTTTCCAGATCGATTTGTCTCACTTCGGCTTCAAACTTTTCCGCTTCCAGCCTGATAAGCCTTATTGTTTCGGCATCATGTTTATCTGTAACCGGCATCTTGCCTCCTTAACGTCTCGGAATTTCTACAACCCCCTGTAATCACTCATCTTTAAGTGGCGCTTTTCTGGGCCATCAGTATGGAATGATGGAATAGTGGAATAGTGGAATAGTGGAATGATGGGGATGAGAAGCCAAAAAAAATCATTTTCTAATTGTTTTCATTCCTCTTAACCCAATATTCCGGTATTCCAACATTCCATTATTCCAATTGTGAGCGTAGCGAATTAAGTTCCTACTCGACTACTCGACCAATTGCGGAGCGAAGCTGAGCCAAGTTCACATATTCATATGTTCAATCTTTATGCATTTATTCATCACGACTTCAAGGCCTGCCTTTCGGGCCTTGGCTGCTGCCTGATTATGGGCAAGGCCC
>DAOVEU010000076.1:0-7378 GCA_030668805.1 Desulfobacterales bacterium | reverse complement strand
CACGAAGCATCCCTTAGCATCCTGGAAAAAACAGGTTTTACCTTTGAGTCTGGACTGGAAGATACCCTGGATTTGCTTAAAAAGGCTGGTGCTGCCATAGATAGAAATAATGCACGCATTTATTTTCCAGGGGATCTGGTCATGGAACAAGCGGGCAAAGCCCCTGAACGGGTGATTCTGTTTAGCCGGGATGGAAGAAATGATCTTGACCTTACAGAACACCGCGTTTATCTAGGAACAGGAGGGGCTGCCATAAGGATTCTGGATCTTAAAACTGGCGAGGCCCGGCCAAGCACCCTCAAAGACCTGTATCAACTCGGAAGACTGGCAGATCGATTGGATAACATACACTTTTTTCTTCGGCCCTGCATACCCACAGATATTCCTCCAACGGCCTATGACGTGAATGTCTTTTACGCATGCCTAAAAGCTACAGGAAAACACGTAATGGCTGGAGTAAATGATGTTGATGGATTCCATAATATCCTTGATTTAGCTTCCATGGTGGCGGGAGGTGTAGACAAGCTTAAGGAAAAACCGTTTATTTCAGTGATTACATCTTTTGCCATCAGTCCTCTAAAACTAGACACCCAGACAACGCTTATCATGCAAGAGGCTGTGCGGAATCGAATTCCAGTGGCTTTGTCCTGCGCTCCTATGGCAGGATCCACCTCGCCCATCACCATGGCCGGCACTCTCGCCCAAATCCATGCCGAACAACTTGCTGGCATCACTATCTGTCAGTTAACAAATCCTGGATCCCCTTTATTGTATGGCGGCATTCCTGGTATGGCCAATCTCCGGACTATGGGCTACCTGGGTGGAGCAGTGGAATGCGGCATGATGAACGCGGCGATTCACCAGTTAGCACACTATATTAAAGTGCCGAATTACAATTCTTCAGGGCTGACCGATTCTAAAATACCCGATACCCAGGCAGGCTGGGAAAAGGCATTTACAAGTCTTCTAGCGGCCATGGGTGGTTCTAACTATGTCCATCATGCGGCAGGAATGTTGGAATCCATGATAGCCGTGGCCTATGAACAATATGTAATAGACGATGAGATCATTGGAATGGCCTGCAAAGTCCTCAAAGGAATTGATGTAGATCCTGAGCATCTGGCCCTGGAAGTCATCGATTCTGTGGGTCCCGGGGGCAATTTTATGATGTCACCCCACACCCTGGAACATATGCGAGATGAATATTTTAACGGAAATGGCGTGACCGACCGGAAGAGCCGTCAAAAATGGGAAAAAGGGGGATCATCAAATACTCGGGATAGGGCGATGAAGATAGCTAAGAAACTACTTGGGGAGGAAGAAAGATCTTATATCCCCGAAGATGTGGATAAAGTGATCAGGGAAAAATACAGAATCTTGCTTTAATTAAGAACAAAGGAGGAGAAAATGGCCAATTTTCAAAACATGATTGATACACTAATTGAAGGCGATGAAAAAAAATTGACAAGCCTGGCACAATCTGCCCTGGATGAGGGGATTTCCGCCAAGGAAATATTAGAAAAAGGCCTTATGGCGGGCATGGATATCGTGGGAGAAAAGATGGAGGCTGAAGATATGTTTATTCCCGAGGTTTTGAGATCTGCCAAGACTATGAGTGCTGCCATCGATATCCTTAGACCTCATTTGGTTGAAGGAGATATTAGAGTCATCGGCAAGGTCATTATAGGAACGGTAAAGGGAGATTTGCATGATATCGGCAAGAATCTTGTGGCCATGATGTTGGAAAGTGCGGGTTTCGATGTTAATAATCTTGGCACAGATGTATCACCAGATAAATTTATTGAAGAGGTAAAGGACAAAGATGCCAATATGCTCTGTCTGTCTGCCCTTCTCACCACAACGATGCCAATGATGAAGACCACCATAGATACCCTCGCGGAAAGTGGTATCAGGGATCAGGTCAAAGTCATGATAGGTGGAGCCCCTGTGACCCAAGACTTCGCTGATCAAATCGGAGCAGACGGGTATGCCCATGATGCTGGCTCGGCCACAAGGCTTGCAAAGGCATTGTTGCAATGATACAAGGTAGAGGAGTAAGATTCAAGGCGTAAGACATGAGGTTTTTTGGATTAGGTGATGAACCAGATATGAAGGTCTTCTGCTGTACCAGGGATTTTATATTTCTTTGAATTCGACTAAAACATAATGGAAGTGGAGTTTATTCATGTGCGGGATCGTGGCATATTTTGGCGGTGCGGGAAATAACCTGACACGCGTGCTCACGGGCATGTCAGCACTTATTTACCGTGCTCCTGACAGTACGGGAGTAGGTTTTTTCGGTGACGATAGAGAGCCCATTCGAGCTAGAAAGTCCATCGGTTCCGTGGCACAATTGATTGAAGTGCTAATCCGTGAAGCGGCCTACACGAATCCGGAAGGAGAACTGATATCCCTTTGGGCTTCGGAATCAGATGAAATGCCCTACCAGGAGCGTCAACGCCGGCTCCTTGATTTTGAAGGGCTTTCTATGGAGATCTATGAATCCATTTTACAGGGCACCCTGAAATACCCTTCCTTTGATGAACTTGTGGATTTGAACGCCGAGAATCCAAAAAGGCTTTCCCCTGGCTGGCCTGGTAGACCGGGGCCACTCCCCATTTTTTTTATCAGCTCCGAAAAAGAGCTAAGAAGGTTAATCCAGCAGCTCATTACCCAGTATGATCTTTCCTCTGTGGTGATTAAGCCTATCATCCGAAAAGCACTTTCGGACACGCTCTCTCAACGGCAGAAAGAAGCAGACCAAGAAATCGATCCATCAGATATTCTCATTGCATTTGACCAGCTCTTTGATAAGACCTTTGTAGAAGAAAAAACTCAAACGCCTATCCAGTTGGACTATGGTTGGCCGCAGCAAGATCCCTACGCCCAGAAATACCTTTGGCGTTACCTGATTAAAACCCCTATCAAGATTTCTCCAGACTATGACAGAGATGGGGTCCTGTGCGTATTCAGGCTTCTGGATGCAGCATTGCTTTGCCGCTTGCCTCATAGGCCTGAACTCTTCGAAATGGTTCAGAAAACATTTGAGTCCAATTGTCCCCACGCCTCTACTGATTGGAGAACCCTCTATGGGGCTGAAAAGGGGTGTAATGTCTATGGTTGGGCGGCGGCTTCGGTCCTTGCTTACTTGCAGGAAGAGGAGTTGCTTCCGGATCTCTTAAATGGCCTTACGGAAGAACAATCTATGGCTGATTCCATCACCATTGGGCAAACAGATCCTATGTGCCTGCGCTATTTTTCATCGCCCATCCTTTCTCATGGGCGCTGGGCTAACCAAGCCCCTGTCACCCTCAAAAACGCTCATCCCTTTTTTGACGAGGCAAAAAAGCGAATCATTGTCCTGAATGGGCAGTTCGATGGAGAGGTGGAGGCAGAGTTGCGTGATTTTTTGGAGAAGATTGGAGGATTTTCTTTCAAGAGTGAGAATTCGGCGGAATATTTCTCTCTTCTCTGGGGCTATTATTTTGAACTCCTCCAGGGCGAAAAGAGGCGTTATGAGGCTATCAGGTCCCAGGTTGAGGCAAGGCTGGAGGAATACAGTATTGGAAGTCAGGCCATAGATTATCATGTGTATCACCGTGTGAAGGAAAAATCCCCTGCTGAGCTGGATGAGCTTGCATTTATTGAGGCAGCCCGGCACATGATTCGCTCTGGCGGCCAGATTGCTGTAGCCGGAACGAGCCTTCAGTCCCCCAGACGACTATACGTGGCAAGCCACAATCGCCCTGTTTTTGTGGTACGTCGCATAGAAAATGATGATTCCATGGTGGTCTCCGATATCAATGCAGCCATGGGGCTCTTTCCCCAGGAATTGATACATGAAAAAACATTGGAACTCCGAAACTTGAGAAGGCATCAGAGTGAATCCCTTGAAAAACTTCGGGAAACCAGGGCAACAAAGGACATAATAAATACATGTAAAAAGCAGTATCAAGAAGATGAAGACAGGCTCCTGAAAATTTTCAAAGTAGAGGTTTTCCATCTGGATGGCGAAGAGATATTCGCCCGAATTGGCACTAGCTTTGAAGATGGCACATTACATAGAAGGGTGAAAATCACAGATTTTGACGGCAACTCATTACCTGATGTAGAGCCATTTTTTACAGTGCTGAGCCCCCCACAGGTCCAAAAAGATTTCTATGGATCCTTTTATGAAACCCATCTCCACGAGATCCCTGAACGGCTGGGTGAAATCCTACGTTTTTACATACCGGAGGAAGATGCCTTGCCCCAATTTGACATCCGGGAACGTTTTATGCGCCGCCGCTTCGGACACGGATTTTCCGCCCTCAAACGGGTCGTCCTGGTGGGAATGGGAAGCGCCTACAATATGGGAATCATTGGAAAAAGTTTTATTCAAACGCTGCTTCCAGAAATGGATGTTCTGGTGCTCAGGCCTGTTGAGGTGGATGATATCCAGAGGATTATCGTTCCGGATAAAGACCTTGTGATCCTCTTGAGCTGGTCTTCCACCACCGCCGATATGATTCAGTTTGCCAATGAGCTCAGGGCTTATAACGTAGTCATGATTGGTATTACGGAAAAAATATTCGCAGACATGGCCTTGATTGCAAGTAAGAGCGCGGGCGTCATTACTATTTTGAGCGGCGAAGAGGTCACTATTTCGGGGATCAAGAGCACGGTGTGTATGTTGTTTTGTCTTTATCTCTTCTGCATATGGCTCACCTCACAAATGGGCCGTGAAAAAGAAGCCCTTACTTTTTTGAAAAGACTACATGAATTGCCACAGATCATTTCAAAAGTCCTTGGAGATGAGAAAATAAGGGTATTCTGCAAGTCACTTGCATCCAACAGTGCCAAAAGCCATGCCAGTGTAATCTTTGACGGCACGCTTTCCACCGGAACAGGCCGGGAAGTCGCCTTAAAACTGGAGGAAAACAGCTGGACAGCCATTAGCAAGT
Source organism: Desulfobacterales bacterium (assembly GCA_030668805.1). Lineage (GTDB taxonomy): Bacteria > Desulfobacterota > Desulfobacteria > Desulfobacterales. The sequence goes on along the minus strand of DAOVEU010000076.1, from coordinate 2,435 downwards.
CCCTTGACTACCGAGATCTTTTTCTTCATGTATTAAAAAAAGATCTGAATCAAAATCTTGTCATAGTTAATGCCACCAGCAAAGCCAGGTTTCCAGAGGCCTTAGGGGTCATGAAAAGGCTTTATCGTGCAGGTGTTCCTTTTGCTGCGGTGAGTTTTGTCAATAGGGAACAGGATGAAATCAAGCTATATAGCCAGGAGAAGAACCTTTTCCTGCCAAAGATAGAGGATGCCATCCAACCTTTCATTGATCTCGTTTTTTATTACCTTCTTGCATTCCACTACGGTATGGCTCACGGTAGAAGTGTTGGGGAATTCCCCAGAAACCGAGTGAAGTCAGTTACCATTGGAAGAAGTCGCCCCAAGAAAAGACTCACCCCTGCTGGCGAACTGCATGTTATGGATCAAAGAAACCGTCTAATGTCAAAAGGAGCATTCCAAAACGAATGGATTTCTAAGGAGAGTGCCTGGGAAAGTGTGGCTTCCCAGAGGTGGGAAAAAGATCATTACCGTAAGATGCGTCAATTGGCCACGGTACTGTATGAGGAAGATCCGCTTAAGACATTGCTTAAAATCGCCCCTGAGAACTTTAAACGGGTGGCACACGCAATCTTTGAAAATATTTCAGAGCAAGGGGAAATCATCTTTGCCCCACTTGATCGCATAGCTGATGCGGCAGCACGAAATGCGGCCAGTCAATGGAGCAGGATTCTGGGATGTTCCATGAGAGTAGCTTCTCCAAGGGAGCCTCTCTCACACTTTCAGGAGGATGCCCTTTATATTCTGGTCGCATCCAAGAAACTAAATAGCAGACTCCTTTTAAAACTAATCAAGAAAATCCCGTCACGGTGCCTTTGGTTCGGACCGGAAATCCCCAAAGAAGCAGCCCGAATTTTCGATTGTTCATTAGGATATCTCGTGGTGCAGGACAATTTTGCCCTTAGCAAAAGTGATGTTCTTTATGCAGCACTCAGTTCTCTTTTTATCAAGGCCTGGAAACTAGTGGCGCCAGGCAAAGCAGACACTGCAGAGAAGCATTTCAGGAGGGGTGCGGATATCATTCAGTCAATCCTGGATAATGTTTCATTGAAACAGACACTCTTGGAGGTAATGGCCGACAATAGTACCTATAAGACAGCTTTCTTTATAGGTCCCTATCTGGGGATAGGGCTTGGCTGGATAGATCGTTTCGACCAAGCCGGACATTTTGCCACTGAATGGCATACGTTTGGTGAAAGTGCCCATGGTCCACTGGTTACAGTGGACAACCGGGTTGAAAAGAAATTTGTTAAGCTCAGGGCCAGAAATCAAATGGTGTCGATTTACAGCGAAGAGCAGGTCTCAAAGTGGGAATATCGTTACTTGAAAGGAAAAACTACAGATATCTTTCTGAACCAGCCTCCAAGAGACCTCTCCTTTCGGGCTGAAACACCATTCTTTGCAGAAGGTAGCTGGTATTTCCCAGAATTGCGAACTGACTACGATGCGGCCCAAGACAATCTTATCATCGTGGATGCAACCAGCGACCGCTACTTCAGTCAGGCCCTCGATGAACTGGCAAACTACGGATGTCGGTACGCCCGGATAATTGTCATTTCACAGGAGGCATTTCGAAATGATCCAGAAAAAAGAGCACTATATAGGTATCCCATCAGTCGACTGCTCTTCATGCCATCCCTTGAAGGGCAAGGCGAAAAAATTCCCATCTCTGAGCTCCACTTGCCCTTTGCAATGAACCTTATTGGTGTGGCGATGGCAGCAGCTACGGCAGAAACCGGAAGGATTTTTTTCGGAACAAGAAAGGGGAAAAAATAGAATCATGTTTTATATTGTAGGTGAACGAATAAATACATCACGGAAAAAAGTTCAAGAGGCGGTTGTGAATAAAGATAGTGCCTACATCCAGGGAGATATCAAAAAACAGCAGGCAGCGGGTGCGGCCTTTATTGATGTCAATGCTGGGGCCAGGATCGGATACGAAAAGGCGGATATGGAATGGCTCCTTACGGAAATTCAAGAGGTAGTCACCATCCCCCTATGCCTGGACAGTCCGGATCCGGAGGTTTTGGAAATGGCATATGGTATGGTCAAGGATAGGCCCATGATCAATTCCATCAGCCTGGAAAAGGAACGCTATGATGCAATGGTGCCCTTTCTAAAGGGGAAGGATTGTAGTGTGGTGGCCCTTTGCATGGATGACTCTGGAATGCCAGAAAGTTCACAGGATGTGATTGAGAGGGCTGGGAGGTTGGTAAAAGGTCTCGAGGGAATAGGTGTAAGAAGAGAATCGATTTATATTGATCCCCTTATTCAACCCGTAAGCACCGACACCACAAAAGGAATTATGGCTATGGATGCGGTGAGGGGAATCATGAGCAAATTTCCCGGTGTTCACACGATATGCGGTCTTTCTAATATCTCCTACGGTCTTCCTCA
>DAOVEU010000034.1:0-10029 GCA_030668805.1 Desulfobacterales bacterium | reverse complement strand
AAGCGATCTTTTCTATTTTTGTTCCGCCTTCCGGTATCTTCTGATATTCCGTCCATAAGGGGCCGTCAAAGGTGTCTGAATAATCGGGGAGCATCACATAGTCTGTCGAAAAATCGGATACTATCTCTTTGAGATGCCGTAGATCAGCAGGTGATAACATCCCCGGGAAAATATTTATTTGTTTTGTTTTGATATTTTTTTTCACAGCAATGGAATCTACAACAGCCCTCACCGCGTCGTGGAACCCGTCTATGTGGGTTCCCGAAAAACTTGGTGTTGATACGGAGACTATCTCAGGAAAATCTTCATCGAAATTTTCCTTGTTATACCCTTTTAGGATCAGGGGCACATCTTCTCCTATGGTTTCACTTAGGCAAGTTGTAGCTATGCCTATGAGTTCGGGATTATACTGCTTGATTATGTTTTCTATAGCGAGTTTTAAATTGGCGCCTCCCCCGAATACGGCCGTTTCTTCAGTAAAATTTGAACATGCAATATCTACAGGTTCGTTGAAATGGCTGATTAAATATCTTCTGATATAGGTGGAACAACCTTGTGAACCGTGAAGTAGTGGAATCGATCTTTCAATCCCCCTGAAAACAAATGATGCCCCAAGAGGGCTGCAAAGTTTGCATGCGTTGCTCGTGGCCTTGTATTCGATCTTTTCCTGAGCTTCCATTTCATCATCTCCGTGTAATATAGCTTTCAAGCAAAAGTTTTTGGGTAATCTGGCATATGATCTTTATAGAAGTTCTGTCGCTGTTGCTGAGAGAAACTGGAAATTTGAAACTGGAAACTCGATAACCCCGAGAAATGTCAAGGTATCTCCAAGTGCCGAGTTTCAAATTTCAAGTTTCAAGTTTCAAGTTTCAAATATCACTATAATTTTCATGAAATCATTCTTTCCGGTGCAAATTTCCAGACCGGACTTGTCACTGAGGAATAGACCTCTTTTGCGAGATTGATCATTCCGCTGTAACCTGCGAGTGAAATTTTTCTTTCGTGGTTGTGGTCACAGAATCCAATCCCCAGTTTGTATGCGATAGGCCTTTCCTTTACCCCTCCCACGAATAGATCGGCGCCTTTTTCGATGCAGTATTTTGAAAGCTCAAGCGGATTAGCATCGTCTAATATCACGGTGCCGTCGTCGCACATGTCCCTCAAGAGTTCATAATCATCTTTATTGCCGGTCTGAGAACCGGCAAGGACAACATCCATACCGAGAGATCTCAATGCTTTTATCATGGAAAAGGCCTTAAAGGCGCCTCCCACGTAAATGGCCGCTTTTTTTCCTGAAAGCGCTTTTTTATATTTCAAAAGGTCAGGATAGGTGGCATCTATCTCATTTCGCACAATCTCTTTTGTTTTTTTCATGATCCCAAGGTTATCCTTGAAGTGCGCGGCAACATCATAAAGGGCCTTGGACATGTCCTCGATTCCGAAATATGAAACGCGGATATACGGAATGCCGTATTTTTCCTCCATTATTTCAGCAAGCCTCAATATGGAACCTGAGCATTGAACCACATTCAACGAAGCCCCATGGGAACGCTTTATGTTCTCCACCCTCCCGTCGCCGGTAAAGACCGCAACCACTTCGAGACCCATCTTTTCGTAATACTCTTTAATAGTCCATGCCTCTCCGGCTATATTGAATTCACCCATTATGTTAATACTGTATCTTCCTATATCCGCAACAGATCCTGTGCCGACCAGCCTGGATAAGGATTCACAAGCGGCCTTGTATCCGTCTTTCTTGGTCCCCTTGAATCCTTCAGAATGAACCGGAAGAACCGGAATCCCCTTTTCTTCAGATACACGTTTGCAGACCGAATCGATATCGTCTCCGATAACACCTATGATGCAGGTGGCATAAGCAAAGGCTGCATTGGGACGATAAGTATCTATAAGCTTCACAAGTGATGAGTATAATTTTTTCTCACCCCCGAAGATAATATCCTTTTCCTTGAGATCGGTTGAAAAACTCATCCTGTGTAGCTCCGGCCCTGAAGAGAGTGCTCCTCTTATATCCCAGGTATATGAAGCGCATCCTATCGGCCCATGGATCAAGTGAAGGGCGTCGGCAATAGGGTACAAGACCACCCTGGAACCGCAGAAAACACATGCTCTCTGGCTGACGGAACCGGCGAGGCTCTTTGTATCGCAGGTAAGATCAAAGACTTCTTCGCCTTTGTGGTATATGTGTTTTTTTCTTTCCTTTAAAATTGGTATACTAGTCATGGGTCATCCCCCACTTCTGGCACATGTTTTTTAAGTTTACACTGGTAAGTCATAAGTTTTCGTAACATACTGAAATAATTAAATCACAACTTATTCCCCCCTTGAGGGGGGGCAGGGGGGTGTTTTGGTAGTATTTCCATGAGTTACATCCCCCTAAATCCCCCTTCAAAGGGGGACTTTAAAGACTTTTTTAGAGAACTTATGACTCACGAGGTTTACATAACAAGGTCGAATTCTATTTCAGAAGAATCTCTGTCTATACGGTTCATCAGAGCATCGAGTATCTTTTCCAGGAAACGCATCGCCCCGCGGTAGCATACCATCGGGAAATAACTGTGGCCGATCCTGTCTAAAATAGGAAAACCGTACCGGATAAAAGGGATATCCTCATCTCTAGCTATGTACTTCACATAGCTATTTCCTATAAGAAGATCCACAGGTTCATTTTTTACCCATTGATGAAAGAGGTACATGTCTCCCCCGCTTTTTACGTTTACATCATGAGGCATCTCTTCCGTAAGGCTCAGTATCTTTTTTTCGAACTTCTTGTCCTTTGTTCCTGTAACTATATGGATCGGCATCATATCTATGGAAACGAGAAACTCGGTTAGTGCGATAAGCTGATCAGGGTCGCCCACAAGAGCTACTTTTTTGTGATAAAAATACGCCTGCATATCGGTGACGATATCTATAAGCTGTCCTCTTTCGATGTTTATGGAGTCCGGAACATTGACGCCCGCCATTTTTCTTAACGCATCCACAAACCTGTCTGTTGCCTTGATCCCGATAGGAAGATCGAGAATCTTACAGGGCACCTTGCACTTTGAATCCAAAGCCCTGGCGGCCGGCCCTGATGCCAGCTCGCCGAGGGCGATGGTTCCGCTGCTGCTTCCGGTGCTTATTAATTCATCTATGGTAACGCCTCCTTTTGGATACATTTCGAATTTGCCGGTCTGGGGGCTGTTTAAAACATTGTCCGTATCCGGAAACATGATGAAATTTATACCAAGTTCTCCTGCGATCCTTTTGATCTCCTTCATGTCAGACGGTTCCACCCATCCGGGAATTATATTTATCCGATTCTTTTTATGACCGTTTTGTTCTGCAAAATAATCGACCATAGCCTTTGTCATGTTTGCAAAACCTGTAACATGGGTGCCCACGTAACTCGGAGTGCTTGCATGAAAAACATATTTTCCTTTTGGAATCTTCCCGTTTGCCTTTGCTTTTCCGAATATCTGAGGGACATCATCACCGATTGTTTCTGACAGGCATGTGGTATGAACGGCAATGATTTCAGGATCATAGATGGCAAATATATTGTCTATCGCCTGCAGGAGATTTGCCTGGCCTCCGAACACGGAGGCGCCTTCGGTAAAGGAGCTGGTGGCGGCCATCACAGGTTCCTTATAGTGTCTGGTCAGGGTGCTCCGGTGATATGCATAACACCCCTGGGAGCCGTGGCTGTGTGGAAGGCAGCCGTGAATTCCCAGGGACGCATACATGGCTCCTATGGGCTGGCAGGTCTTTGCAGGATTAACGCTCAAAGATTTGCGTTCTTCGATCTCTTTTGGTGTGTGTCTTAGTAACATTTGCAAATTCCTCTTTTTGAAGTTTTAGACATCCTTCATGAGTCAGTTTACACTTTTTCCTGGCATTTTGGTTGCATTGAGGTTTCAGGGCACATGTAGGTTTCAGGTGTCAGTGTTCAGGCCCGCCCTGGCGCGACATGCTAAAATTAACTACCAGGCCCCATAATCCCGGTCTGGGCCAGGGTGTCAGGAAAGAGAAACGCAAAAACTGAAACCTGACACCCGAAACCTGAAACCTGAGGAATATATATATCTTTTTATAGATTCCCAAAATTAACAAAAGTCTATCCCTATTAAGCGAATGATAAGCTATAACTTCAACACAGCATTAGTAATTTCATGAAACAGGTCGCCCATCCGCACAACCCCAATGACCTTGTCCCCTTCCATGACTGGCAGGAGATGGGCGTCTTCCCGCAGCATGATGTGGGAAGCCTTTAATATGCTGTCCTCGGCATCAACCGTAGCTGCAACCCCTGACATGAACTCCTTGACAGGCTGGGCAAGCCGTTTTTGGCTTTCTGATTTGAGCAGGTCGTCCCAGGATACGGAAAACCCCTCTTTAAAATGCCGGGCAAATTTGGGTTCCAGCCCCTTCAGTATGTCCGTCTGCAGAAGTATACCCACGAATTCGTAAGCCTCGTCAAAAACCAGCACGGTATTATGCCCGGTTTCATAGACGACGTTAAGCTGTACAATCGCCTCCTTAAGGGTTCCCCAGTACGGCATATGAGGATAATCCGTCAGGGGAATGACCAGATCCTTTATTTTTTTTTCGCGCACCATGTCTCCTCCTGGCTATAATTTGATGTCTCGGTAATTCTCAACTTATTGACATTATAGCCTTTTGTGGCAACCCATTATGCCATTCACAGGGCGAAGCCCCTAAGTTTACCTCTTCGTCTGCCTGGTCATTGCACTCAAGGATCCGGTCTATGGAGAGCCTCTCCTTGGGAGTGTAAGAGTCCAGGAGATTGTTGATCTCAGACGGCCCCATAACAATCCCCTCTCTCTCGCCAGGTGTTTTGAAGAAGGCGTATTGGGGATAATAAACATTGGAATAATGATAAGACCGTTCTTCAAAATACAAATCGACTGTTAAACCAGACACACCAAAAATCCCCTTGGACAATACATCCGGAATCGCATGGATGGCATCCACGAATCGGTTAAACTCTATCCAGGTATTCACATTTGCAACTGCGACCATAGGAGGATAGTCTAAACTGGAGACGATTTGATGCATCAGGGGATGCAATCGCCGCGTAATGTTATCAGGAAAGGGGGCAGTGGTGATCCAAAGGTAGTTGAAGTAGTCCCCCGTGAGATCGTCTCCTATTGGGGTGGGGTCATGCGTTATCTTCCGGTTCTTGGCTTCAAGGGTGTGTTGCAAATCAGGATGAATCTCAAAAACAACCGAGCGAGGGCTTTCTGCCGTCATGACCCCCTCTGATTCCGGATCGCCTTTTATCAAAGAGGGTCCCAGGCATAGCTTGGCAGGGTAGGGCTCATCAGAGCTGTGAATCCCCAGAAGCCGGTTGGGAATCTCAAGGAAGACCCGGCCCTCTTCTTTGAAGAGCTTAATGCTATTCTTGGCATATTCATACTCTTTGAGATAAGGCCCCATGACACCGGCCAATTTACCGCAGCAGGCGCTAAAGCCACCCTCTTTTTCACGATAGATCCTTCCCAATGTCTTGGTCTGCTGGTCGTATCCGGTGTGGCTTCCCATCACATAAACCAAATTGTCAGCGTGATGTGAGGCCGGAATAATAGCTTTGGTATCGAGTTCGGCCCCCAGCTTTCCCCCGACAAAAGGGGATGTCCCGAAAGTAGCTATAAAATAAAGGATCTTGAGGCCCTGGCTCTCATCCGGGCATTCTACCTTTACGGGCATTGTTTTGGCCATATCAAACTTGCAATAATCGGCCACCACTTCTCCAAGTTTCCCAAAAAATGTTGCCAGACTGTATTGACGGGACATGACTGCCCGGTTGTCTGGGATAATGCGGGGACGCTTCAGGTAATCCATATGAACCTCCCTATCAATTGAATATTGACGATTTTCGCCCGCCCTGGCGCGACGTGATTGGAACAGGCTGCTGCCCCCGAAAGTCAGATCTGGGCCAAGGATTGACGATTGACTAATTGAACGTCTCGGAATTTCTACAACTTATTGAATGTACAGGCTTTTTTGAGGCTTGGATTTTTGCCTCGTGCCGGAATGATGGAATGATGGAATATTGGAATGTTGGTTTTTAGCGGAAGCATGTCATTTGTAGATTTCCCTGTCAACAGTGGTTTTGCCAATAACCCAATGACCCATTTTGCCAGAACCCATTATTCCATCATTCCATTATTCCAACATTCCAATTGTGAGTGAAGCGAATTAAGTTCCACCTATTGGACCGGATAAGCGTGACCTGATCAGGGTGAAGCTCGCTGTGGCCTCACAGGTGGCCAAAACCCCTCATCCACGACATAACAAGAACGCTTAAAGCTATAAGAAGGAAACAAGCCTGACAGGCCCTTGCTGCTGGCCGTTTCACAAGAACACCGTAAATGGCCCCCAGAATAATCCCCGCCTTGAAGCCAAATAGGTGGGCCGTCAGGTCAGTATACTCCCCCGAACCAAGAATACTGAGGAGGGCCAGACCACCACCCAGGGGAAGCCACGCCCTCATTCGCTGGCCAGGTAGCCTAAACTTCTTGAAAAACTGCTGAGCGGCCAGGATGCCGATTGCTCCGAATACGGCAGTAGAGGCCCCGACTGAAAGATGGCCCGTCTTGTACAAGACAGCATTCACCAGATTGCCGACTATGCCGGTGACAAGGATCATAAGCCATCCAACGCCCCAACCCATGATGGTACAGACGGCGGTACCAAATATGGCTATGCCAAGGATGTTGCCTGCAAGGTGCAAGACGTTCGCGTGAATCATCAGGGAGGTTACGCTCCTATATAATTCTCCGCGCAAGATGTGAAAGGCCGATGATCCGTATGCCCTGATGAAAACCCCACTGTCATCGCCTATTGTGATAGCCACATGGCATGTCAACAATATGGCAGATACCCATAGTCCCGTGAGTGTCTTGTGGTATTCATAACAGAGGGGTTCATCCGTTGGATGGAAATCCTGGTTCTCTTTAAGGTATTGTTCAATCGCCTTTAGGGCTTTTTCGTACTCAGTATCATTCACCAATATGTCCCACCCATGTTCCCCTTTTGTCGAACGGTGCGAGATGCCGGATGAGGACAGGACCAGCCCGTATGTATTAGCCTCATCTGCTGAGAGATTCTTGAGTGTTATGATCATGAAAAGAGGCTTTCTTATGAAGCTCTGTGCTTTTTCTCTTAGCCCACCCACCTATCCTTGATCAGATTCGCGTGTAAATCCATATAATGCAAAGGAAAGGCGCCCCCAGTATCTCATTGAATTTACATCGTTTTTGGCCTCGGGAAATCCGGATATAGCCATTTTTTTCTTTAGTTTCTCCGTCGCTGAACCGATTACAAGTATAAAAAGATACACCATCTCGAGAAAAAAGGCATGATGTATGCGTGACAATATACGTAAAGGATACCAAAGATAAGTAGAGGGAAGGCAAAAAAAAATGTTACAAGAAGAATTGAATTTCATCCAGGTTGTGTCGATCGTTACTTCCGGCATGGGATGCACAATAGACAGCATTGACATCGAGGGGAGGTCCATCTCGATTATCTGCCCTGACGGCAAAGAGCAGGAAATGGAGTGCGCCATGGCCATAGGAGAGATCATAGAAGGTAAATGCGATTCCAAGGGTGTATGGGCTCTCTGTCAGTGATACCAGGCTTAGATAATCATATCATATCATTTTTGCGCAACCCTACGGATCTTGCCTCTGAAACGGTACGGCTCCCGTGGAGGCTTTACTGTAATGTCATGATTTGTATATGTCTTGTATTCGTCCAGATACCTTTCATCCAGGCTCAGCTTTGTTATGAAATAATTGGCCAAGTGTTGACGGGTTTGACTGGGTAGCGCCCGCATGAAATTTCCCCCCTTCCTTTTTATGGCCTTTATCACTCCGTAGCGCCCGTAATTGTAAGACGCCATTGCAGCGATTTCCGGGTCAAGTATATTCTTTTCATCAGGGTAATAATTGTTCTCTTTGCGTCTTAATTGGTATGGATAGTAGAGAGACCGTTTCCCCCTTGGTTTTGCTTTCATATATCGTTGAGAAAAGAAGATATAGTCTGTCAAAAACTGGAGGGTCCCCTCGCAAATATTTAATCTCTGGTCTTGTGCCGCTTCCTTGTAATCGGTTCCCGGATCTACCAGCCGCCAAGCGTTCTCAAGAAGCCTTCGACTTGAAAGTGGAAAGATTTCTTGTGCTTGTGACAAATGCCCATCCCTCTCTGCCATTTCCGCCCTCTCAGCCATTCTGATTAATTCCGCAAATTTTCTGCGAGTATGTAGATAACCGTTTAGGGTTACTTGAAGGGGGCCCCGTGCATTTTCACTCGATATCGCGCGCGGATTTCCGGAACTTTCAGCCCACATCAAAGCCTTTATTGTAGGCGATAGGCCTGGATGGTCAGTAAGGTCAATACTGTTTACAGTCTCGTCGATAAAACGAAAGTTATCCAGGGTGTCTTTATGTAAGATAACAGGATGTATATGTTGGCTGTATCCAAAATTATCAATAATGTACTTGATGTCTGCAAATTTTCGGCGGCGAACTATCTTTTCCGAGGCCTCCATGGCTAATTGTTTCGTGGCTTCCTCTTTTTCCAATCTGGCGATATCCATAACCCCAGCTTGCCGTCTTCTAATTTCATTTTTTGCAGCGAGTTGTGCCAACCGGTTGAGGTCTGCTTTGTCGTTTTGATGGTATACAAAAAAAGTAAGAATTTTACCGGTCGCTTTCAGTTTTTCAGCAAGAGATACGTGTTCCTCCTGATAGTTCTCTTCAATGGCAAAACAGGTATATTCCCCCTTGCCGGGCAGGGATGTTTTGATGACCTTCAGGCCAATCATGTTTTTCCCTTTTAGATCGTTTTGCAGGGGGCGAATACGTGGTAAGAAAAGTTCCCTGAAGAGATCACACACGTCAACCGGAAGTCCATTGACCTTTGATGTGCGAGAAAACGGACGGCCTTTTCTATTTTCCCCGTGAGCCCCTTTCTGTCTCTGGCCAGCGGTCTCTTCCTCAAGAAATGCATACCTTCCATTAGAAATACTCATCAACAAATCGGCCAGAGTGAACTTTGCTCCTTCAAGGGGATCATCTTTTGGTATCTTCTTTGGATGAATACAAAAATCTCTTCCCAATTCCGCAGAAAAATCGTTCAGCTCCTCGGCTAATCTCCCCAATGCCATATCGATCTGGGTTTGTAATTCATCCGCAACAACATGGACCACCCTCAGGTAAGTATGTTTTCCTACACTTACAGTAGTCAAATAGAATGGAATCTCTCTCTCTTCTAAGGCATCAAGGTATGGTTTAAGCTGTGCCTTTTGGGATCGTAACTGATCAAGCCGGAAAGAACCGAGGAGGAAATTATGTTTCTTTTTGGGAATTAGCTGCCAACTGTATCCAGCATCGTAAGTTTTCCAGGATCCCCTCCCTATCTTTTCTTGTAAGTGTGTTTTGTTCTTTGTCACATATTCGTCCCCTTCACGAAATCTTTTGAACAGAAGGTCCTTACCGTCAAAACTCTTAAGAAAAATACGGAAGGGGGCCGGGTCGATTTTCCTCCCATCCCTGCCGCCTGTAATTTTGCGAGGATAGCCCAATATGACCTCAATACCTTTCGACCCGAGTTTCCGGCAAAACTGGCTGGCTTCAAGGAGGCCAGCAAATTTTTTTATCACAACCACAAAACGCCTTTTCTTGTCCTTGGCTCCGGGTATGTCGATCTTGTCATAATTGCGTAGAAGGATGACTTTAGGCTTTCTCATGGGGATTGGCTTCTCAATCCGATATGCCCAACGCTTTGTATGAATGGTCAAACCGTATAGCCTCAGGGCCTTATGTGCCAACAGATTACCAATTCGATGTCCCCTCTTTTTCAGTGCATACAGCCCCTTTTGGTCTGTAACAACAATACTACGGAAATATTTTTTCCCCTTGGATGTGACCGGTACACACGTTACGTTGAAAACCTCTATTGTTGGATAGGTCAGCAGAATCTTGGAGAGCTCCCGATTAA